>CALGBT010000276.1 GCA_937884235.1 uncultured Pseudomonadota bacterium | reverse complement strand
CCACTACGCCCGCCACTTCCCCCCTCCCCGAAACTCGCAGGGTAAGGCTCGCCAGGGCGACAATGCCCAGCAATCCGAAACCGGCATTGGTGACGAAGAGCAAAGAGTAGCCACCCTCAAACAACATCAGAAGGGGCCGGACGATGAGTGACCAGCCGGCATATCCCAGCCGTCCGAAATCATAACTGCCAGGAACGAATACGCGCTCGTATTCGACGAAGTTGATGGGGCCTTCAACTGCCATCAAGCGCGTCGCTACGTACACGACAATGGCTACGCCAAGCAACAACCCGCCACCTCGCCCCATTCCTCGCAAACGCCCCAGCACATAGTGACCCCATACCAGAATCCACGGCCATATCAACACACCCATAATGCCCAGAATCGCATAGGCAATAGGTAGGAAGAAGGGGACGCTCGGAGCCTCCTGGGCACGGCTGGGGCGCCGAATGGAGGAACCAAAGCGCTCGCCCCAGGCCTCGCTCACAACGAGCTCACTGGGACAACGGAACGCTTCCCCGGACACCAGCGCTTCACATCGCCGACGCTCCAGGCGGTCTTCCAGGCGCTGGCAGAGCTCCGGTCGGGTCTGCGCAATGGCGGAGAAGAGATGGGCATACGCACTAGTGGGAGTGCCTTCCACAAACTCCAGGCAAGCCGCATACATCAGCGGGTCCTCCACCGGACACCGGTCAGCCTGGCGCAATCCCAGAGCCTCGCAAAGTGCCGCGTATGGACTTCCCAATGTCTGGCACCCACTCACGTCTCCGCTGCGCAGAGCAATGGCACTACGCACAGCAACGTAGCACTCAGCGCGCTCATCCTCCGACGGTAACCCTGTGCACCCTTCAAGCCCGACTGCCTGGCCCACACACTGACTCTCAGGGTGCCAGGCGAAGAAAGTGGGCACCTCCCCGTCTAGCGCCACGGCGCCGTCTACCGCCACGGCGTGCGGGGGATTCGGCGGAGCGGGGAAGCAACCAGCCATTTCACCACAGGTCCTGTCCAACTGGCATGTTTCGTGCGCCAATGCTGCTTCCCAAATCCCACCACAACTGGAAGTGCAGGACGCCATCAGGCGAGCCTCATCAGCCTCCACTCGTATCGCCGAATCTCCTCCTCGCTCGACACCCTCTGCCAGACAGGTCAAGGCTCTCTGGCAAAGCTCAGTGCAGGTCACCACTCGCTCTCCATCGCCACACCCCATGGCTAGGAATAGAGGAAATGAGAGTAGGATGGCTCGGCGCAACATGGAGCCAGTCTAGCGCATCCGGGCGGCTGCTAGAAACTTCTTCTTGCATCGACATCGGAAAGACTGGATCATGGTATGGATTGCGGTGGACAATATCATGGAGGTCCCATGCAACGAAGATTCTTCACCACTCTGCTCGCACTGTTGACTCTGGCAGTTGCCTGCAAAAGGACTGACCCTCTACCCGAAGCCACGAAAGCCGCACCGGAAGCAGAGGCTCCTGAAAAGCCCGCCGTAGAACCAAAGTCCCCGGAGGACAGGGCAGCTCAACAGCACGCCCAGCCCCAGGACCTCGGGATGGATGCGCCAGATGAGAGGGCCTCGAAAAGGCTTCCGCCTCCAACCATATCTGCTGATGAACTGCTGGGAGATGACCCTGCGTGTGCGGCCAAGATGGAGCGGGATGAGAAGACTTTCCGCAAGGAGAAGATGCCCCGCCTCATTGAAGAAGAACAGGCCGTGGAAGTATTCATGGAGTGGCTGGATTCTACTGCAGAAATATTGGAATCAGCCGAATCCGCCAGACTTCTGAACATGATGAGCGAAGGTCGGAAGGAATTGCAGGCGTGTCGCAAGAATATCGACTCCCGGATTCACGAATTGCTGACCATGGTGAACCTTCCCGGCGACGCAGACTCAAAGAGGATGCCCTTTCACTACTGCCTCGGAAGCTTGAAGGAAGATGGATTGTGGTGCCCGACGTTATTGCTGCGACTGGGCCAGTGGGATCTCCTCGATGCCCTCTGGACGGACAGCACCCTCGTCAGCCGCCACTGTAATGGCGCAGCAGCCAGCGAGTCCGCAGACGGACCCAATTCCCTCGCTAGCTCCCTCGCAGGATTTGCGCAATGCAGAGTCTTGCTGGAAAGCGAAGATTGCACTCCCACGGCCCTAGCCGCGGCAACCACCGCGGCACAAGCCCTCAATGCCAACTACTGCCTCGCAGTCCAGGCTTCCCTCAAGGGCGAGTCTTGCGGCGAGGCTTTCCCGGAAGGCTCGGAAGCTTGCGCACTTCTCGACCTGGTCAAGAGCGGCGAAAGCCTGACTGGATGCAAAGACATCGCAACCAAGTTGAAGATCGTCATCCCCGACGCCTTCTGTCGCACGCCGAAGGATTTCGCCGACGTCGACTGCAATACCCTGCTGGCTTCAATTCCGCCGAGCTTCAACGATCTCGACACCAATTCGTGTGAAATGGCGCGGCTGGCCCGATCCCACGCCGAGGATTGTGGCAACCTCCCCGCAACGGGGGCGCATTGTGACCTTTACATGGGCTACAGGACGTCTCTCAGCAGCCATAGCGAGGACCATCGCATGGAGATGCGGGGTAAGTTCTTCTTCGTTAGCCGTGCGTGGGCAAGGAACCTCCTCCAGGAGCCCGGAATGCGCCTTGCTTCTCTGGTGGTCGCACCAGGGCAAATGGGATCGCCGCCAGGCGACCAGGGGTTTGAGTTTAAGGGATATAAACCTCCTCCCGCCGACGGAACTCACGCTCCCGCCGACGGAACTCACGCTCCCGCCGACGGAACTCACCCAAGACCACCTCCCACGGGGAACGATGCCGGGCCACGCGGAATGGTCCGGACTCTGATCCCAGATCTGTGGGCGGAGGCAAACAGCCCTGACCATATCCGCCCAATGGCCCGCATTGACAGGCCATCACAAGGCCAGAACCCGCCGGCTGGCGGACAGCCGCAAGGCCCGGGAGGACAGCTGCAAGGCCCTGGAGGACAGCTGCAAGGCCCTGGAGGACAGCCGCAAGGACCCGGGCAGCCGCAAGGCCCCGGACAGCCGCAAGGCCCCGGGCAGCCGCAAGGCCCCGGGCAGCCGCAAGGCCCCGGGCATCAGCAAGGCCCCGGACAGCCGCAAGGCCCCGGGCAGCCGCAAAGCCCCGGAGGGCAGATACTACCGCCTCGCGCGGAAAACGGTAGCCCCACGGGCAAGCTGCCTGAACAGGGCAAGCCAATGGCCGCAGCCGAGGGCGAATTGCCGCCGGGATGGGCCGCAATTTTTCCCATGTCGCCACCATTTGAAGACGGCAAGCCAACTCAGGGGCCACAGGGCAAGCCCGGGGATAAGCCAGCGCCCGATGGCTCCCACCCAACGAGCCTGCTGGTAACGGGAGACTATGTCGACCGATTGACAGTAACAGGCGGTCCGATTCAGCAGGCCATGACTGATTTCGCCCTTGAGTATGCCCAGCTCCCTGGGGAGTTTGCGCACCGCGCCCCCCCGCCCTGCGCTCCATATCAACTTGAGAAGATGATGTTCACGGCCACCGACGGCGGGATCATGGCAGAGGTGCGCGGCGTGAACTTCGGCCTGAGTGATCTGCAATGTGAATTCCACTTCAAGTTGGAAGGTAGCGAAGGAAGGGCGGAGAAGGTACGCACATCGCTCCTCCCCTACGGCGCAGCCGAGATGATCTCCGCCCGGTTCGAACCGCAAAGTGACCCTCAACTAACCGTACATGAGGCGTGCATTCCGGTGCCGGGGGAACTACCGAAGAAAGAGGCGGCCCCAGCGGTCGCTCCGGCCGGAGAAAAGACCAATCCTGGGTCCAAGGCCATCGACGCAGCCCAGTAGGTTTCAGATCAGTGAATCAAACCATTGAGTTCATAACCCGTCACTGAATACTGCTCGCCGTTATCCACATCGATGAAAGTGAGTCGACCGTTCACGTGATCCTGAGCCACCGCAACTTTGCGCGAGGTCGGCACATAGACCATTGACGTTGGCGTTGAAGCGATGGTGAGCGGGTCGACGATGTAAGTACTGAGGTCAACCTGCTGGACCGAGTGCTGTATCTGGGCCGGGTCAGGTGTCAACACATAGGCCTTCTCATCCTTACCCTTGCCATCGACAACGAAAAGATGCGAAGTCCAATGGTGGTCAGTCTGGATGAGCTTGCGGTACCCGGACTCCAAATCGAAGAGCGTGAAACCCTGCGATGCAGCGATTGTCTTCTCCAGCCCGCTGGCATCCGTCTCGTAGCTTTCGGCCTCATGAAACACGACGGCAGTTCCTCCCGCATCTGAAACCGCCACCGCCAACACGCTCTTTTGCACCGAGTATGATTTCCACGGATACCCGGCTTTGTTGAGTTCCAGCAACGCGATGGCCTTGGTGCCACCAATCGTTGTGTAGAGCACCGCTCGACTTCCGTCCGGAGTCACCAAAGCAGCCCCGGCCAGGGAACCGCTGACGTCTATCTCCACCACCGCCGCCGCTTCTTCTGCCAGAACTCCGTCCAGGTCAACAACATATGCCAGCCCTTGCTCGCGCAGCATCGCCAGGAACCGATTGCTTCCGGGAACCAGGTCAACATCCGTGGGCAGACCAGCAACCTCAACGGTGGTCATCCCACCGCTCTTCAGGTCAACCACCGTCAGGCGTGGAAGAGCCAGGTTGCGAACCACCGCATAGTCACCAGAGGAGGTAATCAAGACCTCCCGCATTGACGGATCTTCCAGCGGGTCCTCGGCGACATTGACAATCGGTGTAATATCACCATCCTCCACTCCCTCGAGATCCAGCAGCGACACGCCATCGTCTGTTACCAGGTAGGCAATTGCCAGGCTCTCATGGAAATACACGCCGGTGATGTGGAAACCGGTTGATACCTGCAGCACCTCCTCCTTCTCGGCCTGCACGTTGACCACAGCAACGGTCTGGAAATCGCCCACGGGATCATTTGGCTCTGCGGCCTCTTCGCTGTAGTAGACAATGGCGAATCGCCCGTCTGGCGCGACGGCAATGGTGTTGGCGTATGGCAGGATGTCCAAAGTCTTCACTGAATCCTTCGCCTCGGTAGAGCGAACAATGGAAAGATCGTGCGTTCCACTGTTGATCACCAGGGCAACATCCTGATCAGCTAGAGTCGCCACCGTTGTGGGCTGGCCCCCAACCGGAATCAGGCGGATCTCCAGGCTCTCATCCGCGGTGATCCGGACCAGGGAATCACGCTCAGTTGCAGCGATGAAGACGTAGTGCTCACTGGCTTGCGGAGCCTTGAGGTCGAAGTTGATCTCCAACTCCGGGTCTGGAGGAGGGCCGTAGTCCGTAGAGGCTGTCACATCCTCTGCCGCCGAGCCCGGCTCTTGTGGCCATTCGCCGTCATCGCCGCCGTAGCCGCCGTAGCCATAGCTATTGTCGCTGCTACTCTTGCTAGACCCCATGGACGCCGTATCCCCGCAGGAGGCAACGAGCATGAACACTGGTAACAGAACCGCTAGATGATTAGTTCTTCTCATCTTCATACCTCCTAGAAGTAGACGCGCAGTTCGAAGGACATGAAGAGGCCGCTGCGGTCCAGCTCTCCAAGATCGAGTTGGCCCGCCGGGAGCGGGGGGTCCTTTGACAAGTCCCCGTCCAGACCGTGCTGCAAACCGTCCAGTTCGAAGGGCTGAGTCAACGCATAGCCAATTTCATAGGCGACACCCAGGGTGAAATCCTTGAAGAAGCCGGAACGATCAACGCCAAATACACGGCGTGGCAGCAAGACTTCGCAGCCCGCAGCCAACCGGCCTCCCAGCTCCCCGTCACCCCAACCGTCTTCATCTCCGCTGACGTGGCTATCCCACAAATCGATCTTCGTACTCAGGAACGCATAGGTTGCGGCAATCGACGCATAGGGGCGCACGAAGTCCAGGAAAGTATAACCGTACCTAATCGCCAGACGCGGCTCCCGGAGTCGTAACGAAGTCTCAAACTCGCCAAAAAGATCGCTGCGGCTTTCGCCCATGAGAATGCCAACCTGGACAAAGAGCCCCTGGTAAACCTCAACTTCTGCGGCCAGATACCCCGAGGCCATCCAGTCGTTGTGTGAGTAATAGTCAAAAGCCCCATCCCTGACCAAAGTAGAACTCGACCCCAGTATCAGGTTGATTTCCGTGAAGTCCTCCTGGGCCAGGGTCGGCGTACTGACCCCTAGGAACCCCAGAAGAACCACTGTCAATCTGCATAATGCCCGTTTCATGGGTTCCCCCTAGTGTTCCAGGCCGATTAGCGTGGGGGCGAAAAACTGCACCACCGCATCGGCATCGTCAGCAACGAAATCATCAGGAATTACAGTCAGCGTCTGCCCCGTACTATCGTAAGTCACGAGCAGTCCGGCATCGGCCATATGGACCAGACCGGCAGGCGCATTGCCATAGCTGACGTCAATCACGCGGGCCGTGCGCTCGGTCAGGTCATAAGCCACAACGTAGGTCCTGCCCCCCTTCTGCGCCAAAGCATACATACTGTCTCCATCAGGAGAGAAGCGCTCCTGAGAGACCGTCAGTCCGCCACCCACAGATTCAACCGACCCGTTTGACACGGTTACGAATGACATGGGGCTGGAGCCGGTGGAGTGCATCACAAGGAAGGTATCTTCCCCTTGCATATAGACCTTGCGAACTCCGGCAGGCAGAGTCGTGTAGCGATGAAAAGCCTTGGACTTCTTCTCGGCAAGGCGATGCAACTCAACGTAGTAGTAAGACTTGCTGCTGCCGCCATCGTTGTAGATAAAGGCAAACTCTTCTTCCACCCCGGTTTCAGGAGAGACCATGGTGAAGACGGTGATGGCCGTTGGCGTAAGTCCCTCCAAAGTATAGAGCTTCACCTCCGAGCTCTCCGGATGGACCACCGCCACCATGCGATTGCCAGGGGAGAGCACCAGCAGGCCAGTATCCCCGTTGGCATGGTTGAAGGGAGTGAACGTCGAGGCCCCGACTGCGGTGGGGAAAACGTTGACCGCCACGCCGCTGGCTCCTCCCTTCAACTGCTCCACGTCAAGGTCGATGGCATAGAGGTCCTGGCTGGCCTGGGCAAGGAAGTACCCGGAAAGCCGGTTGTTCCCGGCGACAAACTGCATCTTGCCGGGGAAAACCTGAATGTCCGTATCCGGAGCCTTGAGGGGAATTGAGACGGGCTGGAACTCGGGCTTCTCGGTATCCACCAGTGAGACAAAGGAGTTCCAACGCACGAAGGCAAACATCCTCCCTCCACCTGCCGCTGGCACACGAGGTGCGATATCGAGACCCAAGGGGGAGCCACCGTAGGTCTTCAGAACAACCTTGTGGACGGCATCCTTGGTCTTCTCGAAGTCCACAAAGGCCACCTCCCCCTGATTCAAGAAAAGCGTCTCGGAGTCCCCGGCATTAGCGCTGAAGTATGCTCCAGCAAAAGGCGGGTCTTGGAGCACTTCGAACCGGTCATAGGGTGACTCGAGGGAATAGCTCACCATATTCCCGGTACTCGGATTGAACCGCTCCAACAACCCCGCTGCCGCCGATTGGATCAGCACTTCTCCCTGCTGCTCCAATTGGCCAACAAAGGCACTCCCGGGGGACACGCCGTGGCGCTCCCACGTGGGAGAAATCTCCCCGGCCTTGAGCTTCAGCACCAGGACTTCATCGAAGTTGTGGTCGAGGTAAACGACCTGTTCTCCCACCACCTGCGGCCCTTCCAATCCCTCCCAGTCATCGAAACGATCGTCCCGATCACCACAAGCGGAAAGGAGCAGCAGGACGATGGCAACAGTCACACGTCTCATGGGTAACTCCATCGGTCACTCGGTTTGCACTGCCTCAGTTGACCAGAGTGTACGGAGGGGATCCCACGATTGCAACAGCCCCTTTTGGGTACTCTTCAACTTCCCGGGATGTGGTCTTGTTTACTCATGCGCCGGTCTGTAGAATATGGCGGTCGGCCTCCCGTCTACCGTTGAACTTATGCACCGGGATTGACGACCACTTTGGAGATACCATGACCAGGCAACGACTTGCAGCTATCATCGTCGCATTGCTTTTCGCAGGGGCCATTTCCGGTTGCCCCAAGTCCCCTGTGGGGCGCATCACCCTGGATGGCAGCATGGAAGACGACGCCATGGCAGGGGATGCACGCGATGGCCACGGCGGCTTCTCGCTCTGCGAACCATGCATCGCAGACGAAACCTGCCAGGAAGGCTCTTGCGTCGCCCTTGCAGGCGGGAGCTTCTGCCTGGAGGCATGCACCTTCGGCTTCTGTCCCGATGGCTTTGCGTGTGGCGCAGTCGGTGATGCGGAGTTCTGTCTGCCGCCCTCTGGTACCTGTGCCTGCTCCCCCCAGTTGCAAACCGGTTCTAAGGCCTGTGCCCAGAGCAACGATTTCGGGCAATGTCTCGGCCTGGCGGAGTGCAGTCCAGAGGGAACCTGGGTCTGCAACGCAACCACACCTGCCGAAGAGATTTGCGACTACGAAGACAATGACTGCGACGGCGATGTGGACGAGGATTTCCTGCTCGGCGAATGGTACTTCGGCGCAGAGAACTGCGGCGACTGCGGAATCGCGTGTAGCGACGAGATTGAACATGGCACCGGTTACTGTTCCATGGCTCCACCGCCTCCCGGCTGCAAAGTCGGCGCCTGCGATCCCGGCTACCACAGCATCGACGGCATGACCTGTGAGCTACTCCAGGGATCTTCCTGCAGCGACTGCGAAACCGATGACGATTGCGTTGCTGGTGAGTGCTTCGAAATGGAAGGAGGCCGCTTCTGCCTCGCTTCCTGTTTGGACGATGGAGTCGATTGCTCCGACACTTTCGTCTGCCAGGAGAGCGACACAGGTGCCTTCTGTCAGCCCCAGACTGGCAGCTGTGTCTGCACTCCGGAAGTCGCCGGAGAGTTGAGTCGCACGTGCCTCAACATAACCGAATTTGGAGCCTGCCCCGGCTTCCAGCTATGCGGAGACGAAGGTTGGCTTCCCTGTGATGCGCAGGTACCTGCCGTTGAGGATTGCAACGGCATTGACGACAACTGCAATGGTATCGCCGACGAGGAACTATCCGGCGTTGAACCCTGCCTCAACAGCATCCCGGGCGTTGGCGCATGCCCTGGATTCCTGATCTGCGAGGGGGAACTCGGGTACGCCTGCAATGCCCCCCCACCCGAGCCCGAGATTTGCGACTACGAAGATAACAACTGCGACAAGAAGGTGGACGAAGGATACAAAGACCCCGCCTCCGGGCTCTACCTTACGGATGCTCACTGCGCCAGTTGCAACAACGATTGCACCCTGTTGCTCGCCGAGCATGCCTTCTACGCCTGTCAGCTCAGTGGCACCGTCCCCGGCTGCGGCATGAACTGCAATGACGGGTGGGTCGACCTCAATGAACTTGAGGAGGATGGGTGCGAATGTGAATTCCTCTCCGCCGACGACCCGCCCGACGGTATCGACCAGAACTGCGACGGCATTGACGGCGACCCCAGCAATGCCATCTTCGTTTCGCCCGTCGGCTCCAACCTTAGTCCAGGCACGCCAGAACTCCCCGTCAAGACCATCGGCATGGGGCTGCAGCGGGCCCAGGAGCAGAACAAGGGACACGTCTACGTCGCTGCCGGATTCTACAAGGAGACATTCCAACTGGTGGATGGCAAGCAGGTTTTCGGCGGCTTTGCCAGCGACTTTTCAGTCTGGAACGTCCAACTCTGGCTCACCTCCATCGAGCCCGAGGCACAGCTTCCACCAAACGTCCCTCAGGCAACTGTCCGCGCCACTGGCGTTGGCATCACCAAGTCGGCCTTCGTCGGCTTCACTGTCAGTGGGCCAATTGTGACAGATCCCGGGCGCTCCTCTTACGCCATCCATCTGCGCGATTGCGGCAGCCAACTCACCCTGAAAGACAACATCATACTCGCCGGGGTAGCAGGCGACGGAGAGGATGGCGCTGACGGCCAGGATGGCCAGGACGGCACCCCGGGAACATCGGGAAAGGCAGCTTTCGACACCGGCACCACAACCTGTGGCGGCACTACCAGCAACGGCGGTCAGGGCGGTCAGTTGGTCTGTGGTGGCAGCGACCTGTCGGGCGGCAAGGGCGGGACTTCGGTCTGTCCAGACTATAACGATTTTGCTCCGCCAAGTGCTTGCCCGGTTGAAGAGGGCCAGAACCCCACCAATCTGGAGTTTGGAACCAACGGCCTCCCGGCAGGACAGGGTGGCAAGGGCGGAGAGCCGGGCTGGGATGCCACTCAGACGCACATCTTTGATGGCAAGGTCTGCGGTCCCCACCCGCTGAACTGTAGCTACTGCCACCTCAGCCTCTGGGGAACCGACGGTTTTGCCGGCAAATCTGGCAATGCCGGACAACATGGAGCTGGCGGCATTGGTTGTCAGAATGTTGCGGGACAGATAGTCAACGGAGAGTGGCAGTCCATCACCGGCGGCCCCGGTGCCACAGGTACGCCCGGAGTCGGTGGTGGCGGTGGCGGTGCTGGCGGTGGCATTGAAACCTTCCAGTGCGGCCAGGGAGCTGGTGGCCACGATATCGGTGGGAGCGGGGGCGGCGGCGGCTCCGGCGGCTGTTCCGGAAGTCAGGGAACTGCTGGATACGGCGGCGGCGGAGCATTTGGCGTCTTCGTCTTAGGCCAGCCGGCAGACGGTCTCTACCCCGCCCTTCTGGACAATCAGGTGGATACC
>CALGBT010000275.1 GCA_937884235.1 uncultured Pseudomonadota bacterium | reverse complement strand
GCTTTGCATCGGCAGATGAGATGTCCACAACTGGTTGGCTCTTCCCGGCTGTTTCACTGCTCGACAAGGGAGAGAACCCGACAACCTACTTCAGTGGTCACTTGATGACCGGAAGCCATGACCGTTCTCTGGCTGCACTGATTGAAGGCGATGTCGATGCCACGGCAGTCCACAGTCTGGTCTTTGAGAGAGCATCTCTGCGGATTCAGGAGCGAGTGCGGATAATCGACAGTTCACCTCCTTATGGCATGCCGCCGGTGGTAGTGCCGTCAACAACTGCCGGAGCAACGCGAGAGCAACTGCGGGAGGCTCTGCTCGGCGCCCATACTGATCCCGCTGGCAGAGAGATCCTGCGCACCCTGGAGATTGACCGATTCGTTATGCCAGGTCCGGGCCAATACGATTCGGTGGAGGCACTGGTCAAGCGCTGGGAGGGCAGATGATTCTCGCATCTCCAGCGGTTTTGGACCACCGGCGAAGGTGGTCTCGGCTGCTGCTCTCTCTCCCGGTGGCAGTGAAGATTACGGGTGTCGGCGCCCTGGTTGGGCTGCTCTTTGCGGCCATTGTTGGCTACCAGGTGCAGGAGCGTATCGCCGCTAGTCTCTACCGAGACCTCGCGGCCAGTGCTTCGACGTCGGCCAGGCTGATGGCGGAGAGCCTGGCGAAACCGCTGGCGGTTGGCGATCTTGTCACTGTGCGGCAGGTCGTCCGACGGGGGGCCGGTGCCATCAGGGACGTCAGCTACATCTTGGTGGAGGATCTTTCCGGAGATATTGTCGCACATTCCTTCGACGACGATGTCCCTCCTGGTCTGGTTCGTCACCAGTTTCGCCGCACGACCGAGGCGGTGTTGCAGGAACTGGAGGTTGAGGGCAACCATGTGATGGATGCCGCCGCTCCCATCCTTCAGGGCAAGGCTGGCCATCTCCATGTCGGGCTGTCTGACCTCTCGGTTACTGTTGCCCTTGAATCGGTGCAGGGAGCCATTGCCTGGACCCTGGTTATCTGCATGGTGCTGGGGCAGTTCCTGGCGCTGGGGCTGGCTTTCATTCTGACCCGCCCCATCGACCACCTTGTGGGAGTTAGTAACCGCCTGGGAGCAGGCGATTTTGCCGCCCGGGCGACGGTTTACGCGGATGACGAGATCGGTCGCCTTGCGACGGCCGTCAACCAGATGGCCAGCGGGCTTGAGGGGTACCATGCCCAGGTCGCCGAGGAAGAGCGGGAGCGGCGAGTGTTGCTGGGGAGAATTGCCAGTGCCCAGGAGGATGAGCGGCGCCGGCTCGCTCTTGAGCTGCACGACGAAATGGGACAGTCGCTCTCTTCATTATTGATGCAGGTACGCGAGTGCGATGGCCGCTGCGCCGCCTCCGGTAGGCTGTCAGAACGCCTGGAGACGAAGATCCTGGACCTGATCGCCGCCGTCCGGCAACTCGCCTTTGCACTGCGCCCCGCGGTTCTTGATGACTATGGTCTTGACGCGGCGCTCCGGCGCTATGTCCAGGAGATCGGCAAGCAGAGGGGACCGAGATTTGACTACCATAGTAACCTGAAGCCCGATGAGCGCCTTCCGCGGCAAGTGGAAAGTGCGCTCTACCGAGTTGTGCAAGAGGCAGTCACCAATGTTTTGCGGCACGCCGAGTCGACCAGTGCCAGCATCGTCCTGCTCAAGGGAGGCTCGTCCATTAGCTTGCTGATCGAAGATAATGGGGTCGGCATGGATGGAGATGCCGCAATGCGGGCCCACCGGGGGGTCGGGTTGGCCGGGATGCGGGAGCGAGCGACACTGCTCGGTGGCCAATTGGTGTTGGAATCGGAGCCGGGAAGAGGTACGCTGGTCAAGGTTGTCGTGCCACTAATCGAGGATCAATGAGTATCCGTCTGCACATCGCTGACGACCATATGATTTTCCGGTCAGGCCTGCGCGCATTCATCGAGAAGCACGATGATCTGGAGGTGGCCGGCGAGTCGGGGAATGGTTTTGATGCCATCGCCTGGTTTCGCGACAATCGTGCCGACGTGCTGTTGCTGGACATCAGCATGCCGGGGCTGCCCGGCTCAGGGGTTGCCCGGCAGCTGGTGGAAGAGCGTCCCGGCATCAAGATCCTTGTCCTGACTATGCACGACGATGAGTTCTATTTGCGGGAGTTCTTCCGCATAGGTTGCAAGGGGTTCATCCTCAAGTCATCTCCAGCAGAGCTTCTGGTCAAGGGAATCCGAGAGGTGGCGGCCGGCGAGGTCTTCGTTGACCCGGCCCTATCCAAGTATCTGGTTGCTTCGTATGCGGGCACGGTTGCCTCGGACGCGCGGGCGCATGACTTGACAAACCGTGAGAAGGAGGTCTGTCGAGTTCTGGCCATGGGGCACACCAATGAGGAGACCGCACAGCTTCTAAATATCTCCCGGCGCACCGTCGAAACGCATCGGGCGGCGATTATGTCCAAGCTTGGTCTGCACAGTCGGGCTGAACTCGTACGCTTTGCCATGGAAAACGAACTTCTCGGTTGATGGGCTCCGTATTTAATACGTATGTGTCAGTAGTTAACCCTACGGTTCGCAACCCAAAGATCCGCATAGACGACGCATAGTCGACGACGCAACTCGCTGCTAAGATCCCTCTGAGTGAATTGATGGTGGGCGAGCGCGCACCCGGCGTGTCCGCTGAAAACCGCAACTTGATGAACAAAGAGGAGAAGTCAATGAGAGGATTGCGCTTGCTTGCTGCAGTGGTGCTTGTCTTGTTCGGTTCAGTCGCATGCGGCGGCGGGAGCGACGACAAGAAGAGTGATGATGTCACCGGAATGGCAGATGTTGTGGCCGATGACGATCTCGCGATTGGCGACGACGTAGTTGCCGACGACGACGTTGCCGTTGACGACGACACGGCCGTCCCCGACGAAGATGTTGTTGTGCCCCCCGAGGACGTGGTTGAAGAAGACGTCCCGACTTGCGAACCGCCTACCGTAGACCCCAACTACGTCGGGGTCCAGAAGTGCCTCTCCTGCCACGCAGGCATGCATCCCGAAATCGTTGCCGCGTGGGAGAACAGTGGCCACAACTTCAAGCTCAACAAGGTTGTGGACGGCACGCCGCCGGTCTATCCTGAATTCGCCACCAAGTGGTACTCCGAAGACGACTTCGAGTTGCTGCCGGGATTGGGCGTGACCTGGAATGATGTCATTTACGTCATCGGTGGCTATGGCTGGAAGGCCCGCTTCGTGGGCACCGACGGCTACATCATCACTGGCAACGAGGACAACCCGGGCGTCCAGTTCAATCTGGACACCCAGGAGTACGTCGGCTACCACACTGGAGAAACGAAGGCATACAACTGTGGCGCTTGCCATACCACCGGTTGGGTCGCTGCTGAAGCGGATTGCCCGCCGAATCCGGACATGCCAGGTTTCCTCGGCGTCTACTCTGAGAACGCCATCACCTGCGAAGGTTGCCACGGTCCCGGGGCAGATCATGCTGCGGCCGGCGACAAAGCGCTCATCGGCAAGGGCTCTGACTCCTGCGGCAATTGCCACATCCGTGGCGCCGACATGGCCGTCATTCCTGCCAAGGGCGGCCTGACCCAGCACCATGAGCAGTATCAGGAGATGCTGGCCAGTCCCCACAAGGACCTGGGCTGCTCTGCCTGCCACGATGCCCATGCTTCGAGCAAGTACGATGACGATGCGCCGGGCGAAGGGGTGCGGACCGCGTGCGTGACCTGTCACGCCGACGTAACTGTGAATGACAAGCATAACGGCATTGCCACCTGCGTCGACTGCCACATGTCGGCCACCACCAAGAGCGCCACTTCCCATACCATCGGGGAAGGCGATGACGCCGTTCTCTACGGTGACATTGCGGGTCACCTCTTCCGCCTCAATACCGAGGCTGGAGCCACCCTGACCTCCAAGGATGCCGACGGTGCGGAGACCACGAACAGTGCCGTTCCGGTCCTCTACGCATGCAAGAAGTGCCACGCCAACAAGACGGTTGGTGAAGCCATCGAAGGCGCCGAACTGATTCACGGCGAATAACCAGACACCTTCTCCTTTCATCGTTTCATCGCCCACGCCGGTCCGTGGAGTTGTTGCTAGCGACTCCACGGACCGGTCAATATGCTTCCCAGCCGCGCAACTCCTCGCAGCTTGACTTATGGGAAAATGCAGCCAATGGCAGTCAGAGCGTAGTTGACCGTGCGCTGCTGGCACGGCCCTGCCGGCAGTGGCCGGCGGCGTTTGCTGGGGCTATCGGGCGGGGACTGCAACGGCTGCGGAGAGTTCCACTTCGTTTCCTTCGAAAGCCGGGACTCGCATGCGCATCAACTCAGCGTTGATACACATCTTGATTTCCCCCAAGGCCTTGCGAGGCATCAGGTCAATCTTTAACCCGGTCACCCGTCCGTCTGGCTGTAAGCGGGCTTTGGCATCAATGAGCACCTCTTCGCCGGCCGGGAATTTCGGCAGCGAATGCTCCACGCATGCGCGCATGACCTTGCGCAGGCGGGCCACGGCCAGGGCATCGTCGGGGCCGCTGGGGCCATCGCCCATGGCGATCTCTTCTTCAGAGAAGTCCATGTTCTGCATGCCTTCCCCGCCGCCGGCCTCTTCGGCTTGGGCAGCCTTCTCGTTTGGGGCTCCGGTGGCACCGTTTGAGTTTGCTGCTTTGGGGCGCTTGATCTTGGCCATGGCTTCAAGCTTCTCATCCTCCCCCAGATTCTCGGCATTGGGGTTGAGTTGCCTCTCTTCCAGTACCGATTCGATCATCTCCGCGGCCGGGTCCTTCTCCATTTCGCCCGGTTCCATCTCGGTGATCTTGAACGCCGGCTCCTTCTCTTCTTCCGACACTTCGGTGGGCGGGGGGGGGGTGGTTGAGCCGCCTTGTTGGCGTCTGCCTGGGGAGGACTATCGG
>CALGBT010000274.1 GCA_937884235.1 uncultured Pseudomonadota bacterium | reverse complement strand
CCCTCAAATCCTCCGGAATCTCTCTTTCATCCACATCCAGAGGGTCATCGCCAGGCCAGTAGAGGGCCACCATTCGCAGCAGGTCGATGATGCCTTGCAGCTTCGATTCCTCGCCAATGGGCAGATGAATGGGAAGAATGGTTCGGGCCGAGCCGAAGTGACTCTCCAGGGAGTCCAGGCATCGTTGAAAGGAGGCCCCCATGCGGTCCAGCTTGTTGACAAAGACAAAACGGGGGACGTTGAACTTGTCCGCCTGGCGCCACACCGTTTCCGTTTGCGGCTCCACGCCAGCGACTCCGTCGATAACCGTCACCACTGCATCGAGAACTCGCAGACTGCGCTCGACCTCGATGGTGAAATCCACGTGTCCCGGCGTGTCGATAATATGGACGTCATGGTTGCGCCACTCCACCGTGGTCACCGCCGAAGTAATGGTGATGCCCCGTTCCTGCTCTTGGGGCATCCAATCCATGGTGGCCATGCCGTCATGCACTTCACCCATGCGGTGGATGCGGCCGGTAACATAGAGCAACCGTTCGGTGACAGTGGTCTTGCCCGCGTCAATGTGCGCCATGACACCGATGTTGCGCACTCGAGACATTGCACTAGGCTTGGTTTGCGCCATGCTTCCTCCGCGGCAAAATAATCGGCCCATTCAAGCACAATCGGCCCTTCGCGTCAATGGACATAAGGACGCTCCCGTGCTATACGCGAACGTTGGCAGAAGGCCTCGGGAAGGCGGATGTCGGTACCGGGGAAGGAGAGGTCATGCTTGTCTATGAAGTGATTAAGAACAAACGTGATGGGAACGCTCTCTCACAGAGCGCCATCGATTACATGATTTCCGGCTACGTGGCGGGGACCCTTCCCGATTACCAGATGGCGGCCTTGCTTATGACCATCTTCTATCGGGGCATGGAAACCGAGGAGTTGGCGGCGTGGACCAGAGCCATGGTCCATTCCGGAGAGGTCATCGAGTTTGCCGGTGACGGTCCCTACATCGACAAGCACTCCACCGGGGGTGTCGGCGACAAGGTCTCGCTGCCCCTGGCACCGGTTCTGGCCTGCATGGGCATGCGCGTGCCTATGATTTCTGGGCGCGGCCTGGGGCACACTGGCGGCACCCTCGACAAGTTGGAGTCAATCCCCGGCTACCAGACCGGCATCACCGTCGAGCGGTTCAAGGAGATTGTTGATTCCGTAGGCTGCTGCATCATCGGCCAGACTGCCTCCCTGGCACCAGCTGACAAGAAACTCTATGCCTTGCGGGACGTCACCGCTACCGTCGACTCTATTCCGTTGATCGCATCGAGCATTCTGTCCAAGAAGCGAGCATCAGGGATTGCCGGCCTCCTTATGGATGTCAAGACCGGCTCGGGGGCTTTCATGCAGCGGCTGGATGATGCCCGGACCCTGGCGTCAACACTGGTGGACCTTGGCGGTGCGCTGGGTATGAAGGTGACGGCCTGTATCACCGACATGAACCAGGTGCTGGGACGCAAGGCCGGCAACGCCCTGGAGATTCTCGAGAGCATTGAAGTCTTGCGGGACGAAGGGCCGGCAGACGTCACGGAGTTGGTGGTCAGGTTCGCGGCCTCCATGAGCGTCATGGCAGGAATCAGCGCCACGGAAGACGAGGGCCGCCAGGCTGCCAGGGAAGTCCTGGGCTCCGGTGCGGCTTTGCTGAAATTTGCCGAGATGATCGAGGCGCAGGGGGGGGACCCCCGGGTCTGCGAGGAGACTGGATTGCTTCCCTTGGATGCGTTGCGGGGGGACTTCCTCTCCTCCCGGTCCGGCCATCTTGTGGCCATCGACTGCGAGAAGGTCGGGCAGGCTATTGTTGCCCTGGGGGGCGGCCGGCGTCGCATCGAAGACATCGTGGACCCTGCGGTTGGCCTGGATGTTTCAGCTCGGCTGGGCGATGCGGTGGTGGCCGGTCAGCCCTTGGCAACGGTCTACTATCGGACGCAGCAGGATTTGGACGAGGCGCGGGCAATTCTGACTCGGGCCTACCGAATCGCCGACGAACCGGCCCCGGTGGGGCCCCTCGTTCTGGACACTCTGTAGAGGCGACATGATGGCCCGTCTGGTACCGGTACTCGGTTACTTCGTTATTCTCGGGCTGCTTATTCTGCTCTCTCGTAATCGCCGCGGTATCCGCCCACGGGTCATTGTCTGGGCGGCCCTGCTGCAGGTAGCGCTGGCAGCACTGATGCTGTGGACTCCCGTCGGGCAGCCGCTCTTTTCCGGGATCAACAATGTGGTGGGGCAGATCCTGGGGTTCACAGAGCGGGGCGTGGAGTTCATCTTTGGGCAGTTCGGCTCCGGCGAAGTTGCCCCGGGGCTGCGCAACTTCATCTTCTGGGTGCTGCCGACAATTGTCTTCTTCTCTTCCCTGATGGCGGTTCTTTACCACCTGCGCATCATGGAGTTCGTGGTTGCGGGGTTGGCGTGGGTGCTGCGTAAGACCATGCGCATCTCCGCGGCCGAGGCGATGACGGCCGTGGCCAACGTTTTCGTCGGCCATACCGAAGCTCCCCTGGTGATTCGCCCCTACGTCGCCAGGTTGACCCGCTCCGAGTTGATGGCCGTCATGGTCACCGGCTTCTCCACCATGGCCGGCGGGGTTATCGCCGTCTATGCTGAATTGCTCCATCCCTTTGAGCCCGATGCCGCAGGTCATATCCTCACGGCCAGCCTCATGAACGCCCCTGCTGGGCTCCTGGTGGCCAAGTTGCTGCTCCCGGAAACCGAAGTGCCCGAGACCTTGGCGGGGGCTCGCTTCGAGCGCGCCAGCGGCGACGAGAATCTGGTTGGTGCGGCGGCGCGGGGGGCCTCGGAGGGGGCTCGGCTCTTCATCAACGTTGCGGCCATGTTACTGGCGTTTATCGCCCTGGTGGCGCTGGCCAATGCCCTGGTCAGTGGCGCACTTTCCCTGGTGGGCATTGAGCGTTATGGTGCCGACGGCCGTCCGGATGCGCTGCAGTGGGCCTTCGGATGGCTCTTCTCGCCCCTGGCATGGCTCTGCGGGGTGGGCTGGGAGGGGGCGCCAGTGGTGGGCCGGCTCCTGGCCGAGAAGTTAGTGCTCAATGAGTTAGTTGCATACTTCGATTTAACGAACATGTTGCGTGACGGAGTAGTGCTTTGCAAACGTGATACGGTAATCGCGATCTATGCCCTGTGCGGCTTTGCCAACGTCTCTTCCATAGCTATTCAGGTGGGAGGTATTGGGGCTATGGCCGAAAACCAGCGAGGAACGCTGGCCAGAATCGGGCTTGTCGCAATGTTCGGTGGCTTCCTCGCCAGTTGTCTTTCGGCTTGTGTCGCCGCAGTGTTTCTATGAGGGTGGAACGCATTTCCGGTGCCCGCGGATGAAGGAGAGAAGATGAGCACATACGAGCAACTGCAAGAGACTGCAGCCTATTTGAAGCAGAAGATCGGGGCCTCACCGGAGGTTGTGGTGACCCTGGGCTCCGGGCTGAGCTTCCTCGGGGATCGCCTGACGGGTGCAATTCACCTCCCCTATGCCGAGATTCCGCATTTCCCCGTTTCATCGGTGCCTGGTCACAGTGGCAAGGCGGTTGCAGGGGAGATGGCTGGTCGTCGAGTGCTGCTGCTTTGCGGGCGAGTCCATCTATACGAAGGGTACTCTGCTCAGGAAGTCTGCCACGCCACACGTGCGGCAGTGCTGGCCGGGGCCGACAAGGTGGTCCTGACTAACGCCGCCGGAGCGGTCTGGCCGCATTGGGCGGCGGGGAACATCATGCTCATGAAGGACCATCTTAACCTGCAGGGCACCAACGTTCTCTGCGGCCCGGAGGACGACCGCCTCGGGGCCCGTTTCATCGACATGACTTCGCCCTACGATGCTCAGGTGCGGGGGCGGCTGAAGGTGTGGGCCCGAGGGGAGCAGATGGCCCTTCGGGAAGGGGTCTATGCGGGCCTTCTGGGGCCCTCCTACGAAACCCCTGCGGAAGTCCGAATGCTGCGTGGAATGGGGGCGGACGCAGTGGGTATGTCCACAGTGCAGGAGACCATCGCCGCGCGCCAGCTGGGGGCACGAGTTGTGGGGCTCAGTGTACTCACCAATCTGGCTGCCGGAGTCTCGCCCACCCGGCTTTCCCATGATGAAGTCAAGGCCACCGCAGCACTCGTCCAGGAGCCTTTTGCCCGGTTCATCGAGAAAGTTGTAGAGCTTTTTTAGGCCTCGGTCCGATGCCAAACAAAAGGCCTTGTCCGCACGTATTGTCAGTGGTATTCTAGTTACTAACCTGGAGGAAAAGTGATGAACCTGGCGAATCTTAAGCCGGCGCAGATTATGCTCGTCGAGGATTCAGAGGGAGATGTGTACATCTTCAAACGGGCTATCGCTGACGCCAAAATACTCAATGAAATCATGGCCTTCAAGGACGGCAAGGAGGCTCTTGAGTATCTGCAGAAAGAGGATAGTGAACTGCCTGGCATCGTCTTTCTGGACATCAATATGCCCATGGTTTCTGGTTTTGAAGTTCTCAAGGAGTTAAAGTCTGACCCGCGCCTGAAGAAGATTCCCGTTGTTATCCTGACGATCTCACAGGAAGAAGAGGACATTATCCGCTCATATGACTACGGCGCTGTCTCATTCATAACCAAGACGGTGCGCCCCGAGAACCTTCTTGACATCGTCTCGGCATCTCCCGGGCTGCAGTTTGTCATCTATGAGAACGAAAGATAAGGAACATAGACTTGCGGAAACCGGTCTGAACTTCCGCCTGCCGCAAGTTGTCATTATTGACGACGAGGAGGCGGTGACGGAGCTGCTCGAAGGATACCTTGAGCAAGCCAACGCCTACGAAATCAACTGCTACAACGATGCCTTTGAGGGCCTCAAAGCCATCGCCCGCACCAGACCTGAGGTGGCACTG
>CALGBT010000273.1 GCA_937884235.1 uncultured Pseudomonadota bacterium | reverse complement strand
GTACGACACCTATACTAGTAGCCTCCTCCTCCGACTGTTGGAGTGGCTGTCCCATCTCGGATGTCGAGTCATTCTCCTTTCGGCAACGCTTACCCGCGCCATGAGGCAGGAACTCATCAATGCCTGGACCGGCGGGACCGGCGGGAATACCGAAGGGCTTGTTTCCTACCCACATGTAACCGCGCTCAACCTGTCCGGCCAATTGCGTTCTGCAAGCGTGGAGTTGACACCCCGTACGGTATCGCTGCAAGCGGTACCCCCCGATCGTTGGACCGAGGAAATCGTCGCTGCTGCTGCAAAAGGGGGGTGCGTGGCAGTCATCTGCAACACTGTCAAGCAGGCTCAGGCAACCTACGAAGCCCTGCGCCAGGACCCCCTTCTTTGCGGTCACGAGCTATACCTTCTCCACGCCAGATTTCCCCTGCTCCAACGCATGGAGCGGGAAAACCTCGTGCTGGGGAGATTCGGCAAGAACCCCGCACTCGGCCGGCCAGAGAAGGCTGTCCTGGTTTCGACCCAGATCATCGAGCAGAGCCTGGACCTGGATTTCGATGCGCTTTTCACAGAGCTCGCCCCCGTGGACCTGCTGATCCAGCGCATGGGGCGCCTCCAGCGTCACCATCGCCCAAACCGTCCCTCCGGGCACTCCCTGCCGGTCTGTTACTGGCAGGAACCGCAGTCCAATGGTGAGACCCCGAGTTTCAGTCCGTCCAGGTGGGTCTATGAGCCGCTAGTGCTCATGCGGACGTGGTTGGCGGTGCGGGGGCGTGCCGCGATTACCGCGCCGGCCGACACGGAACTCCTGGTGGAAACGGTCTACGGCCCGACTTCGATGCCGCAGGCAACGCCCGCTGAGCTGGCCGCCCTCGAAACCTACGCCCGGGACTTCGCCGCCACCCGTCGAGCCCAGCAAGTCGAGGCCGACAAGTGGGTTCTGCCTTCCCCTTCCGTGGGGCTGGTAACCGACTTCCTGTCGGGCGCTGCAGAGGAGGCCGACGACTCGGCCGGGGCCCGGTCGGCCCTGCACTTACAGACCCGGCTGACTCCACCCACCGTCCAGTTGGTCTGTATTGAGGAGATGCCGGGAGCGCACGCCCTTGTCGATGGCACGCAGTTCTCCATGGAGAATCCTCCAGACACCAGCGGCTTCCGCCGCGCCGTGATGCTGTCCACCGTAGCGATTGCGGACCCAAGGTGGGTGAAGGCTTTCCTGCAGATGGGTAGGCCCGACTCGTGGCGCAGACATCGCATTCTTCGAAACCTACACCCCGCTCTCTTCCGAGACGGGATCCTGGTCGCTCCGTCGCTGGACGATGTTGGCACGCGTATGCGCCTGTCCGACGTCCTGGGACTGGTCGTCGAAAGCACGCGGGAGGAGAAATGAAGGTCAGCTACAACCTGATTGACGAGCCATGGATTACCTGCCGGATGCCCGACGGAGGTCCGCGGGAGTTCGGACTGTGCGAGGTGCTCGGCCAGGCCCATACTATCGAGGAAATCCAAGCCCAGACGCCCCTCGTGGCCGTCTCGCTGCTGAGACTGCTGGTGGGGCTCGTGCACCGTATCCAAGGAGGGCCGGCTACGGTGGGCGAGTGGGGAGCGATGTGGGACAGAGGGCACTTTGACCTTGCGGGCGTAGAGGGGTACCTCTCCAGTTGGAGACATCGCTTCGACCTCTTCGATAAGGAGTTCCCGTTCATGCAGGTCGGTGGGTTCCACATCGTCGACGGGTCGGGGAGCCCGAAGGCGCCGGCGACCACCGCTCTCCTGGCCCACGAGGCAGCGACGGGCAACAACGCCACCCTTTTCGACCATGCGTGCGACGAGTCTCCAGTATTGCTTCCTGCGGCGCAGGCGGCACGACGCCTGGTGGCCCACCAGTTCTACGCCATTGGCGGGGGAAAAGGGGGCACCAGTGACCGCTTCGGAGAGCATCCGTACCTCTCCTCTGGCCCGCTTGTCGGCGGGGTTGTGCTCGTGCCCATCGGGCGCACGCTCTTCCATACGATCATGCTCAACCTCATTCTGCCCGGATTCCACAAAGTCTCTGCCACTAACGACGACGCACCGTCCTGGGAATGGGAGCACTTCCCGGCGCCCGGCAAATGGCAGGCTGGGGGCTATCTCTCGCAACTGACCTACCCAAGTCGGTACTGTCGGCTCATGCGGCCGGCAGAAGCCTCGGCCTCCACCCCGCAAACGGCAGTCACCGGGGTCTACACCGCGCAAGCGCTGACCCCCGACAATGCCGTGGTTTCACCTTGGATGGCTTCCCGGCAGTTAAAGGATGGCAGTGTCGTGCCCGTGGCGATGCGGGTCGACCGATTGCTATGGCGGGATGCCCACGTCTTCTTTTCGCAACCGAGGATTGCCGGTAGCCGGCTCGACGGTCGGCCCGCGGTGATACGCCAGCTGGAACTCCTTCTCACTCGGGTCGATGACGTATCGGCCGTGGCCATCGATGCCTTCGGACTCGCCAACGATAAGGCCAAGCTCCTCGCCTGGAGAAGGGAGTCCTTCCGCCTTCCTGCCGCCATGCTTGAGGACGAAGAACTCCGGCATCTGCTCGACGAAGCAGTGCAGCGTGCGGAGGAAATCGGGACGCACGTGGTGAGCACTCTAAAGCCTCTGGCCAAAGTGGCGCTCTTCAATGACGCAGGATACAGGGCGACCGGCAGGGAGCATGACCGACTGGTCTCTGCCATTGAGCCAAACCCTTTCTGGGGCCGGATGAACGACCCCTTCCGAACGCTTCTGCACCACCTGCCGGACAACACCTTGGAGGCGCTCGCTGCCTGGGAAAAGAAGTGCGCGGAAGAGGCACTCGCCTCTCTGCGGCAACTGATTACGCGACTGAGCGGGCCGAGGGCCGCTTTCATCAAGGAAGAGGCGAGGGCCGAAAACCTCTTCCATGCCTGGATCCGCCAAACCAACCGCTACCAAACGTAAGGAGGACAAGATGGATGATGCGACAGAGGCCTTTGTCCATGAACTGGTCGGGCGCGCCGAGCGCGGTGACCGACGGGCACTGGCTGCCCTGCGACGAGGGCTGGGAAAAACCCCGGGAAGTGCCGTCGAGATGATGCCGTACGTGGTTCCCTACCTACCCCAGGCAGAGCATGGTCACTGGGCCTACTTCGTGACTGGATCCCTTTTCGGGCTGCACGGTAATCACAGTCCGGGGGTCGGGATTGGCACTTTGTGCCGCCACGTCACGGACAACGAGAGCGGCGAGAAGCGCTTTCTGGCTCTGCTGGATGCACACAAGGACGAACTGCCCGGGCATCTTCGCCGCGCGGTGTCTATCGCGCGGCAGCAGAACCAGGGGTTCGACTACGCATTGCTGCTCAAGGACCTGCTGGGCTGGACCCACCCGGACCGCTACGTCCAGCGCCGCTGGGCTCGCCAATTCTGGACCCGAATCGGTGGCGGGAGCCACCCCAACGAAGATACCCAAAACAAGGAGTAGACCATGTTCATAGAACTACACATCATTCAGAATTTCGCCTCCTCCAACCTCAACCGTGATGACACCAACGCGCCCAAAGATGCGGTCTTCGGCGGATATCGGAGAGCGAGGATCTCCAGCCAGTGTTTGAAGCGGGCTGTTCGAACGTACGTCCAGCGCCATGACCTGCTGGACGAAGAGGCCCAAGGCGTCCGCACGAAGAAGGTGCTGGAGCGCGCGCAGGGACTACTGGTGGAGCAGGGCAAGGATGCCGAGGAAGCGGCGAAGGTTGTTGAAGAAGCCCTGGCCCAACTCAACCTGGCCGTGACTGAGGGCAAGACAGAGTACCTTCTCTATCTGGCGAAGGAGGCCGTAGCGCGTTTCGCCGAAGGTTGTGCCACCCACTGGGAAGTCCTGATGGAGGCCGCCTCGACGCGGGAGAAAGGGAAGAAGAAGGGCAAGGCCAGTCTCGACAAGGCTGTCATGAAGGATCTTGAGGTGCTCCTGGATGGTCGCAAGGCCGCCGACCTCGCCATGTTCGGCCGCATGCTGGCCGATATCCCCAACGTCAACATCGATGCCGCCTGCCAGGTTGCCCACGCCATCAGCGCCAACGAAGTGGCGATGGAGATGGACTTCTACACCGCGGTGGACGACCTCAACCCCGCTGAAGAGACCGGTGCAGGCATGATGGGCGTCGTGGAATTCAATAGCTCTTGCTTCTACCGATACGCTACCGTCCACTGGGAGCAGCTGCTGGCGAATCTCGGCAACGACGTTCCCCTGGCACAAGCGGCCTTGGCCAGCTTCGTTCAGGCGTTTGTCAAAGCCATCCCCACGGGTAAGCAGAACTCCATGGCTGCCCACAACCCGCCCAGCTACATCCGCGTCCATGTCCGCCAGTCTGGCGAGCCCTGGAATCTCGCCAATGCCTTCCTCAGTCCCGTTCGCCCCGGCCGACACGATGAGGTTGGAATGGATGCAAAGGCGGAGCAGAGGCTCGAAGAGTACTTCGCCAGGTTGACCTCAGTCTACGGTGACGAAGGGTTCCTCGGGCAGCCGTTGGTGGTCAGCCTGCGCAGCGCTGACGGGATGAGCTTCGCAGACCTGATGTCCCAACTAATGGAGAGGGTTCGATGAGCATTCTTGCGATGCGCTTTTCGGGGCCCCTGCAGGCGTGGGGGAGTCGAAGTCGTTTCACGGAGAGAGACACGGAGATGGAGCCTACCCGGAGCGGGGTTATCGGCCTTCTCTGCGCCGCGCTCGGTCGTCCACGTGATGCCAGTCTGGAGGAGTTCCATGGCTTACGCATGGCGGTGCGGGTCGACCGCGCCGGGACCGTGATTCGGGACTTCCACACCGCCCTTGACGTGCGTCGGGCCGGCGGAGGCAGGACCGGCGAGCAGGCGGTGATCTCCAACCGGTACTATCTGGCCGACGCCATCTTCCTGGT
>CALGBT010000272.1 GCA_937884235.1 uncultured Pseudomonadota bacterium | reverse complement strand
GGAGGGTCAGAAACTCCTCTATGTCCAGCCAATGGATCATCACTGGCAACCCTGTGGCGATGCAGTTGTCGCCGTCGATACTGTGATGGCTGGTCTTGGCGATCCGGTATTCATGGTTCTCTCCCGTGAAGCTGCGCTGGCGTTAGAACCCTGGTTTGTTCCGGTAGATCACTCCATCGTTGGCATCGTTGATTCCGTTGATCTACTTGAGGAGGCATAGGTATGACGCTGGCAAAGGTCATTGGCACGATGGTCTCTACCATCAAGCACCCGGCCTTCAACAGTCTGAAGTTGTTCGTAGTCCAGCCCATTGATGCGGATGGCAAGGATGTGGGCGATTCTTTCATTGCTGCGGACGCGGTTCAGGCCGGAGTTGGCGATACGGTTCTGATTCTGCGCGAGGGCAGTGGCATTCGCCAGATCTTCAAGAAGGAAATCTGGCCAATTCGCTCTTTGGTGGTGGGCATTGTCGACCATGTTGAGAAGGGCTGTTGGGTCGCGTAGGGTTCGCCGCTTCACTGCTTCTTCCCGTTCTCGTCCATAATTTTTGCAAGGCTACCATTGAGCGCTACAGTGGTGTTGGCAATTCCCCGCCGGGACCATTGCCCAGAGGTGTGGACAAGCTGTGGGAAAGGGTGTTGACAACCCTGTGGGGTGGTCTGTGCCAAACTGCCATGCGGCAATTATCAACACCCTGCGCACAGCTTCTCAACCGTCCGGTCTGGTCCTTTTGGAGCAGCGAGTGCCTGCCCCGGGAGATGCTCCCCACAATGTTGCGCACTTCTCCGTTGTCATAGTCTCCAAAATACCATATATAAAGTTCTAGAATCTTGATCGTTAGAGTCTCGATCCTTGGAGGACTGGAGCATGAATTTTACCGTACAGCGTGACGAGTTTGCCAGGTTGCTCTCTCGAGCTCAGGGCATCGTTGAGAAGAAATCCACTATTGCTGTTCTTTCACATCTGCTGTTGGAGACGGTGGGCGATGATGAGATTAAGCTGACTTGCACCGACTACGATGTTGTCCTGATGGATCGTTGTCCGGCTCAGGTGGTCAAAGAGGGGCGGGCGGTGATCAGTGGGAAGACGCTCTTTGACATCGTCAAGGTGTTGCCCAATGTGGACATCTCGGTGCAGAAGAAGGACGGGGAGCGGATTCTCGTAGAGGCGGGCAAAAGCAAGTATAATTTGTCGGGCTTCGACCCTGACGATTTCCCTCGCATCGAGAAGGGTGAATCGGAGCCGGGCTTCTCGATTCCCGTTGCCGCGTTCAAGAAAATGCTCGCCAAGACAGCCTTTTGCATGAGCAATGAAGAAGCGCGGATGAATCTGAACGGTGTCTACTTCGATATTCGCAAGGACGATGACGAGAAGGTCTCCTTTGCCTGTGTCGCCACCGACGGTCATCGCCTGGCCAAGGTCGAACACAGCTTTGAAGGCATTGAGTTGCCCTTTGAGAATCGTGGCATCATTGTGCACCGCAAGGGGATCACTGAGGTCAAGAAGATCTGCGACACGGAGGGCGGCGAAATCTTCATCGGTTTTGGCTCCGGCGAGATCGTCTTCCGGGTGGGCAACGCGTCCCTCTTTGTGCGGGAGATTGACGAGGAGTATCCGGACTACGAGAGCGTCATTCCGGTGGATTTCACCCGTACTGTGGTAGTCGAAGTCCGGGAGCTGCTTGAGGGGATGCGACGGATTATGCCCCTGACCGATCCCAATGCCTTGACGGTGAAGATGGAAGTGCGACCCGAGACGATGATTCTCTCGTCGGCCAATGCCCAAACTGGTTTCGGAGAGACCTCTCTCTACGCTGACTATGATGGCGATGCTTTTGTCGTTGGTTTCAACCAGCGTTACCTGCAGGACTCTGCGGCGGCCATCGAGTCGCAGCAGCTTTCCCTGAAGATGAGCGATGCGGATTCCCCGTGTCTGGCGGAGCCCTCCGACCCGGAGGAGGGGGCCCTCTACGTATTGATGCCGGTGGAAGAGCCGTAAGCCGGCCGTATGAAGCTGTTCACTGCGCATCTCGTCGATTTTCGCAATCTCTCCGCAAGACTGGAGTTTTCTCCTGGGGTCAACATCTTTGTGGGCCGGAATGGACAGGGGAAGTCCAACGTCCTTGAGGCGATGCATGTGGCTGCCCTGGGGGCCAGTTTCCGGCCGGGGCGACTGGGCGATCTTGTACGCTTTGAGCGGCCGGCGGCAAGGGTTGAATTGGGCATCGAGGAAGCGGGGATAGTCACTCCAGTTGTGGTGACAGTGAGCCTCGCTGGGCAGCGTCAGATGTCAGTTGGGGGGCGGGAAAATGCCTCACTGGAAGATGTGGCTCAGCACCTGCGGGTGGTCTTCTTTGGCCCCGAGGATTTGCACTTGGTGAAGGGTAGTCCGAGTGGTCGGCGGGCCTTCCTTGACCAGGCCATTGCTGGCCACCATCCCCCTTACGGCGATCGATTGAGGGGGTATGGGAAGTTGCTGCGGGAGCGCGGCCAGTTGCTCAAGGAACTGGCCTACGGCTCACCTCCGCCCACGGAGATACTGGAATCGTACGAAGAACAACTGGCCCGGCATGCGGCGCAGATTCTGAGCCAGCGGGTGAAATTCTTGCGGGAGTACTCTCCCCTGGCGCGGCAGCTGGTGTTGGACCATACCGATTCCCGTCTGGAGTTGGAGATCACCTACCAATCATCTTTCTTGCCCATTGTCGAGGAGGGTCTGGTGGAAGCTGCGGACATCTATCCTCGCTTCCGGCGCCAACTGGCGGAAACCAGGGCCGCTGATGCTCCTGCCGGCCGTACGTCCATTGGTCCGCAGGTGGATGACCTCGAGTTGAAGTTGGGGGGGCGCCTGGCTCGCTTCTTCGCTTCCCAGGGGGAGCAGCGGCAGCTGGCGGTGAGTCTCAAGATTGCGCAACTAGCCTTGTGGAAAGAACGGTTTGGGGTGCATCCGGTGCTGCTCCTCGATGACGTCTTGTCGGAGCTGGACCCGGTGCGTGCCCGGTTATTGTTCAGCCGTGTTTCGCAATGGGATGTGCAGACACTTCTCACTACAACCTCCCGAGAGGATGTGGTATTAGAGGGGGACTGTCGTTTCTTCGATGTTGAGGGGGGTGAGGTTAAGTGGGAATGAGCGCGAGCATACCCGATGGTCATGAGAAATTCGTCATCAGCGGGGGGCATCCAGTAGGCGGCGAGATCACTCCCAGGGGCAGCAAGAACGAGGCCTTGCCGGTGATTGCTGCAACGATGCTGACCGATGAGCCGGTGATTCTTCGTAACGTCCCTGAAATCGAAGATGTCCTGGTGATGTTCAAGATCATTGAGGCTGCTGGTGGGAGCGTCGAGCGGCTGGGCCCCAATGTCTTCAAAGTGGTCAACAAGAATATAGACACCTGGAGGCTGGACGAAGGCCTGTGCCGGCAGGCGCGAGCCTCGATTCTCTTCATGGGGGCCATGCTGGGGCGCATGAAGCGTTTAGAGTTGCCCCCCCCGGGGGGCGATGTTATCGGCCGTCGTCGTCTGGATACGCACTTTTACGGGGTGCGGATGCTGGGGGCGGAGGTTACTCTGGGGCGCACCTACTACCTGAAGTGCGACAAGCTACGAGGGGCCGATATCTTCCTGGATGAGGCCAGTGTCACCGGTACCGAGAACATCCTCATGGCAGCGGCCCGTGCCAAAGGCACCACCATCATTCGCAATGCTGCCTGTGAGCCGCACGTCCAAGGGCTGGCCCGAATGCTCAATGCCATGGGGGCGGAAATCGAAGGCATCGGCACCAATCTGTTGACCATTAAAGGTGTCAAGAGTCTGTCGGGGACCGACTACAAGATTGGGCCGGACTATCTGGAGATCGGCAGTTTCATCGGCATGGCTGCGGCCACGGGCGGCGAGATGCGCATCACCGATGTGCGCCAGTCAGACTTGCGCAATATTCTGCTCAACTACCGGAAGTTGGGGATCGAGACGTACTACGATGAGCCTGATGTGCTGGTGGTGCCAGGGTGTCAGGAGTTGCGGATCTTCAAGGAGATGCACAATTCTATTCCCAAGATAGATGATGCGCCCTGGCCGCAGTTCCCCACGGACCTGATGAGCATTGCGATTATCGTTGCCACCCAGGCACATGGCACCATCATCTTCTTTGAAAAGATGTTCGACGGGCGCATGTATTTCGTTGATCGCATCATCGCCATGGGGGCAACCATTATTCCATGCGATCCACACCGGGTGGTAGTGGTGGGCCCGAACAAGCTTTATGGCGCCCGCATGGAGAGTCCCGATATTCGGGCCGGCATGGCGTTGCTCATCGCCGGACTATGTGCTGAGGGTGAGACGGAGATCTACAATGTACGGCAGATCGACCGCGGGTACGAGGGCGTGGATGAGCGTCTCCGCCAGATCGGGGCAAAGATTGAGCGGGTCCGACTGAGCTAGCGAGGTAGAGAAGATGAAGGAGAGCAAGGCGGTACGTGGCCTCAAGATCGCAGAGCCGCTGATCTTTGAGAAGAGCCGCAAAGGGCGCAGTGGATTCACGCCGCCACCAGATCGTTTTTTGGGGGATGTCAAGGCGGGCATACCGGCTTCGTTGCTGCGGCCGGAGATGGACTGTCTGCCCGACGTTACTGAGCCTGAGGCTGTCCGGCATTTCGTGCGGCTGTCGCAGTTCAACTTTGGTGTTGATACGGGCTTCTATCCGCTGGGGTCGTGCACCATGAAGTACAACCCCAAGATCAACGAGGCTACTGCCGCATTGCCAGGTTTTGCCCGTTTGCATCCATACTCTCCTGAGTCCTTTTCTCAGGGGGCTCTGCAGCTCATGTACGAGTTGGAGCAGTACCTTGGCGAGATCTCCGGGATGGCGGGAGTGACGCTCCAGCCAGCGGCCGGTGCCCACGGCGAGTTCACGGGGATGCGCATGATCCGTGCGGCCCTAGAGAGGCGTGGGGACGTGCGCACGAAGGTCTTGATTCCGGACACTGCCCATGGCACCAATCCGGCCAGTTGCACTCTCAATGGATATCAGGCGGTAGAGGTTAAATCGTCGCCCCGTGGGGTCCTGACTGCTGCGGCTGTGGCTGAGTTGATGGACGACCAGGTGGCTGCACTGATGGTCACCAACCCCAACACCCTGGGACTCTTTGAAGAAGAGATTGCCGAGATCTGTCAGGTCGTTCACGAGGGTGGCGGATACATGTATGCGGACGGGGCCAACCTCAATGCGCTAATGGGCATCGCTCGTCCTGGGGACATGGGTTTTGACGTCATTCAGTTCAACCTGCACAAGACCTTTTCAACGCCCCATGGCGGCGGCGGACCTGGGTCGGGGCCGGTGGGCGTGTGCGCCGAGTTGTTGCCCTTCATGCCGGTTCCTCGAATTGGCAAAGATGGTGAGCGGTACTACCTCGATTTCGAGTTGCCCAGTACCATCGGTAGGGTTCGGGCCTTCTATGGCAATTTCCTGGTGATGGTGCGGGCGTACACCTACATTCGAGAGATGGGGGCCGAGGGGTTGAAGCTGGCTGCGCAGATGGCGGTACTCAATGCCAATTACATGCGTAGCAAGCTGGGCAAGACTTACGAGATCCCCTTCGACCGCATGTGCATGCACGAGTGTGTGGCAACTGACAGTCACCTGAAGAAGTATGGTGTATCTAATGTCGATGTGGCCAAGGGACTCATCGACCGTGGCTTTCATCCGCCCACGGTATCTTTTCCCATCAATGTGCACGGGGCACTCATGGTGGAGCCTACGGAAACCGAGAGCCGAGAGGAGATCGATCGCTTCTTGAGGGCCCTTGAGGAGATCTCCGAGGTGGCTGCAACCGATGCCGCCTCGTTGCACAATGCTCCCCAGATGACATACATCTGCCGGCCTGATGAGGCGGCCGCTGCACGGCAACTGATTCTTACTGCGGACATGATGATTGAAGAGGGGTAGGTGCCGGCGCCTTCGGTGCCTGGTGCGCTCCCCCCAACTTTGATTCCTCCTCCAACGGGGAGGATTGCTCTATTCGTGTGGCGGTTGGGTGATGTTGGTGACCAGGAAGAGGTGGTTGCCGGGGGTCACGGAGAGTGGCCCGGCGGGTCCGCATTGTTGGCCGGTGGGGCCGCAAAGGAGTGGTAGCGAGGCGCTGTTTGTGAGGGCGTAGAAGGGCCCCTGGCGGAGTTTGGCGGCGAGTTGGTCGGGTGGTTCCAGGGTTACGCCCTTGATGCGGTGGAGAATTGGGGCCGAGTCGACGATCTCGAAGAAGCGGGGGTCAGTGGTGCGCATGTCCACGGACCTGTCCAAGAAGTAGAAGATAGCCAATTCGTAGTGATTGATGGAGACGACCCGGGCCTCGGGTGCGGGGCCGGACTTGATCTGCCTGGCGAAGCGGGTCTGGTCAGGTGTGTAGTCGGGAGAGGTGAGATGAAACGCATTGCCGGAGAAGAAGAGCAGTGTGAGCACTGCCAGAGTGCTGTGGAAGAGATAGCCATGGCGGGTCCAGAGTGGTGCCAATCCCAGAGCGGCCGCCGCGGCCAGTGCCGGCAGTGCCGGCAGAAAGTAATGCTCAATGCGGGTTGAGGCGAGGGAGAGCGGGAGTGCGGCGGTGAGTAGCCAGAGGGCTACAAAGAGGTGGCTCGACCAGATGGCTGTTTCCCTTGCGGGGGCGCTGGGCCGGTGTTGCCAGAGCTGCAGGCTGGTGTATGCCAGGCCCGAGCCGAAGAGCAGGGCAAGGGGCGGGCTGCTTTCCCAGAGGTCCTGAAGGTAGAAGGTGAAGGGGGTTTTTTGGAAGAGTGCCTGTCCGGCGCGCTGAAGAACGTTGAAGCCGATGTACTCCTGCCAGAAGCTGCCTCCGTGGCGGATGGTCTGAACCAGATGCCATGGTGTGGCCAGGAGCAGGGCCACACCGAGGCCGAGCCAGAGCCAACGTTTGGTGAACTCACGGCGGCGGGAGGTGAGCAGCAGGTGGGTTGCGATGGCGAGGAGTGGAAGCGCGCTGACGACCCCTTTGCTCATGAGCATCCAGCCGGCGGGGATGCCGGCCCAGAGCCACCAACGCGGGGTTCTGCCTGCCCGTAGGTAGCACCAGACAAAGGCGACGGCACCGGCCAGGAAGGTGGTATCGGTCATGGGGCGACGGGCATTGAAGTAGAAGAGTGGAGTGGCGAGGAGGAGAGCGGCCGCTACCATACCGGTGCGTTGGCGATCCTTGGGGGTCAATTCCTGGACGGCGAGGGCAAGGAAGATGAGGGTCAGCAGCGCCATGAGCATGGCGGGGAGTCTGGTTCCCATGAGGGAGAAGTCGGTCACAGCTCCGCTTGCAGCCAGCAGCCAGATCGCCAATGGGGGGCGTTGATGGACGGTGGCCCCGTAGAACTGCAGATCGAGCCAGTTGCCATTTTCGACCATGGAGCGGGCCATAACCAGGTAGGTCACTTCGTCGTGGTTGAGGGGGCTGCCTGTCCAACTCCAGAGAGTCAGCAGTACTGCGGCGCAGAGGAAGAAGAGCAGCAGTAGTGTCTGGTCGCGGTGGTCTCTCATCACGCTCCGATCTTGCGAAGACGATGGTAGTCGACCGGAAGGGGGGCTGGCAACGAACAAAATCCGGGGTACAAAAAGCTTGACATATCTGGCTTTTGCGGGCAGTCTTCCGCGACCTTTGATGGAAGTATAGAGAGGCAGGTTATGAGAACAGAAACAAATCAGACAGCCGATGCAGACAAGAAGTGGTTTGTCGTGGATGCCGAGAAATACGTCTTGGGCCGACTGGCAAGCCGCGTTTCCCTGGTGCTGCGTGGCAAGCACACCGCTCGCTTCGCTCCGCACTTGGACAATGGCGATTTCGTGGTCGTAGTGAATGCCGAGAAGATCCAGTTGACCGGTGCCAAGCTGACGCAGAAGAAGTATTACCGGCATACCGGTTATCCCGGTGGCATCCGTGAGGCAACTGCCGGTCAATTGCTAGCTAAGCATCCGGAGCGGGTTATTATGGCTGCAGTGCGCGGCATGTTGCCGAAGAACCGCTTGGGCCGGGCCATGCTGAAGAAGCTGAAGGTCTATGCCGGCAGCGAGCATCCGCATAGTGCCCAGCAGCCCGTGACCCTCGATATCTAACGTGGCCGACGGAAGGAAGAACATGACTGACAAGAATGATTTCAGCGCAACTGGTCGTAGAAAGGAAGCCGCGGCTCGGGTCTGGTTGACCGAGGGGAACGGCCGTTTCATCGTAAACAAGCGTGACGGTGGCGAGTACTTCTGCCGTCAGACTTTGATGATGAAGATCGCCCAGCCATTGGTAGCATCGGAGATGGAAGGCAAGGTAGACATCAAGGTGACGGTCACCGGTGGTGGTCTTTCCGGCCAGGCCGGTGCAGTTCGTCACGGTATTGCCCGGGCGCTTATCCGCATGGACCCTGAGTTGCGCACTGTGCTTAAGCGAGGCGGGTTCCTGACCCGTGACGCTCGCCGTGTAGAGCGTAAGAAGTACGGACAGCCTGGGGCACGTAAGAAGTACCAGTTCTCCAAGCGTTAGGCCTCGTTGGTGCCCCAGCCGCGGCGCTTGGCTGACGCCAGGCGCGGTCTGGGACAACCGTACCTCGCTCCCCCCAGATTCAATCCCAGCATCGCCCGTAACGGTGACGTTGTGGTCCGAACCACCCAAACATGTGCCGAGAATCGAGGAACGGCGTCAAGCTGGTGCCGGGCGACGTATGTGGGTCGCACGCGCGCGCGAAAAGACTTCCGCTATACATATGCCTGTGTTATATTTAACCGCGTAATTTGAGGAACCCGAAAGGTTTGAAGGAAGGCAAGCATGGCGGACAAGATCATCGCAACAATTGAAGAGGAAATCCGAAGTTCTTACATCGACTACGCGATGAGCGTTATCGTTGGGCGTGCTCTGCCTGACGTTCGGGACGGATTGAAGCCAGTTCACCGTCGTGTGCTCTACGCCATGCACGATTTGAAGAACACCTGGAATTCGTCGTACAAGAAGAGCGCTCGTATCGTCGGTGACGTTATTGGTAAGTACCACCCTCACGGCGACCAGGCGGTCTACGATACCATCGTGCGTATGGCCCAGGACTTCTCCATGCGGTACACCCTCGTGGATGGGCAGGGTAACTTTGGCTCCATCGATGGCGACCGTGCAGCGGCCATGCGTTACACCGAGATTCGGATGGAGCGATTGGCCAGTGAGATGTTGGCCGACTTAGAGAAAGAGACGGTGGTTTTTGCTGACAACTACGACGGTTCGCTGCAGGAACCGACGGTTATGCCGGCAGGCTTTCCGGCACTGCTGGTCAATGGCTCCTCAGGTATTGCGGTGGGCATGGCGACCAACATCCCGCCCCACAATCTGGCTGAGGTAATCAATGCCACCCTGAGGGTCATTGAGACCCCCGATGTGTCGGTTGAAGAACTCATGACCATCGTTCCGGGGCCTGACTTTCCCACGGGCGGCTTCATCTTCGGCGTTGAAGGAATCCGGGAGGCCTACGCTAAGGGCCGGGGCTTGGTCCGAATGCGAGCTCGAGCCAATATCGAGCGCAATGAGGCCAGCGATCGTGAGTCCATTATCATCACCGAGCTGCCCTACCAGGTGAACAAGGCCAAGTTGGTGGAGAAGATTGCCGACCTGGTCAAGGACAAGATCATAGAGGGCATCTCTGACCTGCGTGACGAGTCGGATCGTGAAGGGATGCGCATCGCGGTTGAATTGAAACGGGATGCGATTCCGCGCGTAGTTCTCAACAAGCTCTTTACCCATACGCCCATGCAGTCCACCTTTGGCGTCAACATGTTGGCCATCGTCGGTGGGCAACCCAGGGTTCTGGGGTTGCGGGACGTGCTGCAGTGTTTCATCGATCACCGGCGTGATGTAGTGACTCGCCGGACTCTCTTCGACCTGCGCAAGGCGGAGGAACGGGCCCACCTGTTAGAGGGCTTCGTCAAGGCACTAGACAACCTTGATGCGGTCATCGCGACCATTCGGGCCTCCCGTGATTCCGATGATGCCCGCAGTCGGCTCATGACTGGCTTCGAGTTGTCCCGTGCCCAGGCCCAAGCGATTCTGGATATGCGCCTGCACCGCCTCACGGCCATGGAGCGGGAGAAGATCCTCGAAGAGTACAATGAAATACTCCGTGAAATCGCGCGGTACAACGAAATCCTGGGCGACGAAGCGGTGTTGATGTCGGTTATTTCTACTGAACTGGTAGAGATTCGCGATCGCTACGCTGATGAGAGGCGAACGGAGATCGTACCGCATGAGGGCGAGATCGGTATCGAGGATCTGATTGCCGATGATGAGATGGTAGTTACGGTCTCCCGTGAAGGCTACATCAAGCGGGCCCCCACGCATCTCTATCAGGCGCAGCATCGAGGCGGGCGCGGCAAGAAGGGGATGAGCACCAAGGAATCAGACTTTGTCGTTGATCTCTTCGTTGCCACCAACCATACCCTGTTGCTGATCTTCACTGATGCCGGCAAGGTCTATTCCATGAAGGTCTACGACTTGCCCATGGCCGGTCGCACGGCGCGAGGTAAGCCGATTATCAACCTGATTCCCACCGAGAAGGGTGAACGGGTGCAATCGATTCTGCCCATCCGGGAGTTCCTGGAGGACTCGACGCTACTTATGGCAACTCGCCGGGGGATTGTCAGGCGCACTGCCACCAAAGCTTTTGCGAAGATTCGGCAGACTGGGATCAGAGCTATCGTGTTGGCCGAGGGTGACGACCTCATTTCGGTGCGTGAGTTGCCTCCGGAGCATTACGTCCTGCTGGCCACCAAGAACGGTCTTTCCATTCGTTTCCCAGGGGATTCCTTGCGCATCCTGGGTCGCACCACAATGGGCGTTAGAGGCATTGCCCTGAGGGACGGGGACGAGGTTGTTGGCGTGGGTATCATCCCCGACGACGAGGTGACGATCCTGACGGTAACTTCCAACGGCTTTGGCAAACGTACTCCGGCTGAGGAGTATCGTGTTCAGGGCCGGGCTGGAATGGGCATCATCACCATCAAGGTGAATGAACGAAATGGCTACGTGGTGGGGGCCATGATGGTCGAAGATGAGCATGAGTTGATGCTGGTCACTGACTTCGGCAAGATCATCCGCACCCCGGTCCGGGAAATCTCGGTCATTGGACGAAATACTCAAGGGGTGACGATTATCAACCTCGAGAAGGGGGAACGGGTCGTGGCTGTCGAGCGCATGGCGGAGCGGGAGGAAGAGGAAGTGGAGGAGGAGGCAGAAGAGCTTCCCACCTCGACTCGGTTCCATTCAAGTCAGTTGTTGCGCAAAGACATAATGAGCGGTCCAGAGGAAGATGATGACGTTGACGGTGAGTCTGAGGACCTTGAAGGGGCTCCGGAAGAGACCGAGGATGGGGATCTGGACTGATCGGCAGCAGGTATTGAAAGCATCGGCACATCTCGTCAGGTGGGTGCCGCGGACCTAGAGCAGTTCCCCAGCAAGCCTGTCCACGATTACCTCTACTGCCGGGTGCCGCTTGAGGGCGCTGGCTGGCAAATCCTTGGTCACGGGACTATCCCGCAGTTGCTTCACGATACTGGCTTTGCCCTGGCCCAGGGCCATGACAACTATGGTTTGTGCGGCCATGATGGTGCCGATACCGACAGTGATGCCGTGAGTTGGGACAGTGCTCTCGCCAGTAAAGAGGTAGGCATTGGCCCGGCGAGTCTTCTCGGTCAGTTCCCGGAGACCGGTCAGGCTGTCCAGGGGGGTTCCAGGTTCGTTGAAGGCAACGTGTCCGTTGCCGCCAATGCCGAGGATGGCCAGGTCAATGCCGCCAGCCCTGGAAATGGCTTCCTCGTATGCGGTTGCCGTTGCACCAGCATCACCGGTGGTGGGCAGAGATGCCAGGCGGTCTTCGGGGATTCCGGCAGGAATCAGGAGATATTCAAGCAAGAACCTGCGAAAGGTGGCGGTGGCGGGGACGGATTCGCTCCACCATTCATCCAGGGCGAAGAATCTGGCCCGGCCTAGCGGCAGTTTTGAGTGTAGGGTGGCGTCCACCAACCGTTCATAGAGAGGCAGCGGCGTGGATCCTGCAGGGAGTGCGAAAACGGGCGTCTTCTTAGTGGCAAGCAAGTGTTCAATGCGACGAAAGACGACGTTGGCAACATCTGCGCGGGCATCAACCTGGCGGAAATTCATCGTAGACACTCTCATCGGCACTGCGCACGCGAATGGAGACGAACTTGTCCTCGTTGGCCAGGAAGACGTCGACTATCTCCGGGTCGAACTTTTTACCCCGGAGTTCAGAGATCATGTTCCTGATATTCTCATGGGGAAAACTGGTGGGGCGATAGACTCTCGGAAAAGCCAGGGCGTCGTAAAAATCTGCCAACGAAACGATGCGCGCCGAGAGGGGAATGTCTGTTCCCGCCAGCCCGTCTGGGTAGCCGCTGCCATCCCACGATTCGTGGTGGTGTCTGGCTACCTCCTTGCCCATGCGGAGGAAGGAACCGACCTTAGATGTTGCCAGTTCCGCCGCACCGTCAAGGCACTGCGCTCCAATAATGGAGTGCGTCTTCATGAGGGTGAATTCCTCCGGGGTCAGTCGGTCCCGTTTCAGGAGGATGGCATCGGGAATGCCGACTTTGCCGATGTCGTGGAGCGGCGCTGAGCGAAAGAGATCGAGGACAAAGGCACTGTCTACTATGGCGTGCTCTTCTTCGAGCATGTGGCTTGCCAGGGCGATGCTGTAGTCGCGCATGCGCTCCAGGTGGAGCCCGGTTTCGTCGTCTCTGGACTGGGCGATTTTCGCCATGGCAAAGACGGTGGCATCCTGGGCTTCCTGCACCTCTTTGGTCCGTTCAGCCACGGTCCGTTCAAGACCTTCCTTGTAGCGTTGATTTTCCCGAACCAGTTCACGTTTCTCGAGGGCACTGCGAATACTGGAGAGGAAGGTTCCGTGGTTGTATGGTTTGACGATGTAGTCTTTTGCTCCCAGGCGCATGGCTTGGGCCGCCACCAGGGCATCATCGACTCCGGTGGACATGATGACGAGGGTCTCCCCCAGTTCATCCTGAATGCGCTCCAGAAACTGGAGGCCACTCTCTCCGGGAAGTCCAATGTCCAGCAACATGATGTCTGGTTTCTCGCGCCGGAGGAGGTCATGGGCCTCGGTAGTGTTGGTTGCCTCAAAGAGGGTGGTCTGTTCGTTGCGGAGGAGGAGGCTGACGATTTTGCGGATCGAGGGCTCATCGTCCACGAGTAGGATCCGGACGTCTTTGTCAGGCAGCATTTGAGTCATGATTCCATCACCTCGTTGAGATCAGATGGGCGGCAGGAAGAGCCCCTTAGCCACCCTTCCTTGTAACAAGAAGGATGAGCCGGAGCAATTCCTTTCGGGCAATGAGCAGCGTCCCCAGAGTGAAGACTACTCCTCCGGCAGAGATGTACAGCAGCAGTCGCATAGCCAGCGACAGCTTGCTTGCGGTGGCAGCCGGTGGCAGCCAGTTCTGGAGCGCCAGAAGGGCAGCAACCATGGCACCTCCGGAGATGAGCAATCTGAGCAGAAGCCAGACGTGGTTGCGGAAGCGGACTTCTACGCCTCGACGGTGCAGGAAGAGAAAGAGGAGGCCAGAAGTGGCCAGCGCGCTCAAGCTGTTGGCGAGAGCAATGCCGCCGTGCCCCAGGGGTACTGATAGCCCATAGCAGCCGCCGATGTTGACTGCCATGGCGATGGCTGCGATGACCATGGGGGTCTTGAGGTCTTTCATGGCGTAGAAGGTCTGGTTGAGCGACCGGCTTGACGCAATGAAGTAGATCCCCATGCTGTGAAATAGTACTGCCAGACTGGTGAGGTCCGTGGAGTGGGCGTCGAATTCCCCCTGCTGGAAGAGGAGTTGGATGATGGGGCGACGCAATGCCAGCAAGCCGAGGGATGCGGGGACGGTGACCAGTGCCATCATGTCCAGGGCCAACAGGTTGGTGCCGGTGAAGCCCTTGCGGTCTCCGGCGGCATGTTGGCGGGCCAGTGTTGGCAGGATGACTGTGGTCACCGAGATGACGAATACGCCCAGCACCAATTCCTGCAGCCGCACGGAATATTGCAGGGCTGCGATGGACCCTTCGTAGAGGCTGGCCGCGATCATTTGGGAGACGAAGACGTTGATCTGGTAAATGCCTGCGGCGAAGGCCCCGGGTACAAAGATTCTGAAGAGTTCTCGAACTCCGGGATGGCGCCAGTTAGCTGAGAAAGAGACCCGCATGCCGAGGCGAAAGAACCAGGGGAGCTGAAAGAGGAGTTGGGCGGCTCCGCCGGCCAGGAAGCCCGCCGCAAACGCATAAGATGGGTCAGGGAAGTAGTCCTGGAGCAGCACTGCCGCCAGTATGATACAGAGGTTCAAGAGCACGGGGGTGAAGGCCGAGGGAGCGAAGACTCGAAAGCTATTGAGCACTGCCTGGATAATCGCTGCCAAGCTGACTAGGAGTAGATAGGGAAACATGATGCGGGTGAGGAGGATGGTCAATGCCAGCTTCCCTTCCACGTCACCAAAGCCGGAGGAGAAGAAGGTGTGGACCACAAAGTCAGCGTAGACCATGCCCAGGATACAGACCACGGTGGTTATGAAGGTGAAGAGGGTGATGAAATTGGAGAAGAACTCGGAAAGTGCCTTGCGGTCTCCCCCCTTCACGTAGCCAGTAAAGACCGGAATGAAGGCTGCGGTCATTGCCCCTTCAGCCAGCAGTCTCCGAAAGAGGTTGGGGATGGTGGCTGCGAGTCCGAAGGCATCGGAAGATGTGCCGGTGCCAAGGTAGTACCCGCGCACCTGTTCCCGTATCAGCCCGAGGATGCGCGAGAGAAAGGTGAGCAGGGTGATCATTGCTGCCGACTTCACCACCGAGCGGCGGGAGTCGCCGGTCTCCGGAGTCGGGCTAGCCATGGTCTCGCTCGCGTTTCTTGGCCTCGTCCCAGAGTTCATCCATCTCTGTCAGCGTCATGTCGGACAACTGACGGCCGCGGACGGCAGTTTCTGTCTCCACATGGCGAAAGCGCTCCTGGAATCGTCGATTGGTTTTTTGTAGCGCCACTTCCGGGTCGATCTTCAGGTGCCTGGCGAGGTTGGCTATGGCGAAGAGCAGGTCTCCCAGTTCGGCCTCCTGCTCTTCGGGCGTGGCCGCAGCAACGAGTTCCCCTGCCTCCTCATGGACTTTGTCGAGGACTCCTTTGACGTCGGGCCAGTCAAAGCCGACCCGTGCGGCTTTCTGCGTCATGCGGTGGGCCTTTTGCAGAGCTGGCAGTTGGCGGGGGATTCCGTCGAGGAGGCCTCCGCCTGCTTTCTCTTTCTGCTTGGTGGCCTCCCATAGTTCGATGACGTCGTCAGGCGTTTCGGCGGTGGAGTCGGCAAAGACGTGCGGATGCCGGCGAATGAGTTTGCGGGAGATCGTTCTGGCCACGTCCTGAAAATCAAACCAGCCGGCCTCGCTGGCGATCTGGCTTTGAAACACGATCTGCAGGAGCACATCGCCCAGTTCCGTGCGAATCTCGTCAGGGTCACCGGAGTCGATGGCATCGAGGACTTCGTAGGTTTCCTCTACCAGGTATGGTTTGAGCGACTCCAGGGTCTGCTCACGGTCCCAGGGGCAGCCCTTGTGGGGATGGCGCAGCAGGGCCATAACTGCGACGAGGCGGGCCATTTCGTCATCCATTGCGGGTATCGATTGGGGAGGGGTGGTGGGCGGTGCGGGCATGGTGCGTTCCTCTAGTGGGAGGGACCTGCGCTTGCTCAGGGAACGAAGGTGACACGCCCGGCCAATGCCATGTCGTGGAAGTCATTGCCTACCGGAGACCATGCCGCAGCCCAGGTCCCCGAGTTGGAGAGCCTGAAGAAGTTGATTCTGAAAAGGCGCTCGGGGGTGGGTGGCCCATCAACTCCTGGCAGTTCTTTCCAGGGTACTGCCACCTCCACAACGTAGCCCTTGTCGAGCTTGTCATCGTTGAGGGTGCCGTCGAGGACCACTCCCTGTTGCACGGCCAGATTGACCTTGCAGGCCTCCTGCCATGTGGGGGAGCGATAGCCAGAGAAGATGGCGTCGAAGATGGTGCGAGCGGGTGAGACCTGCAGTTCGAGGTAGTCTTTGCCATCGGCATCGGGGTCGAGGAAGATCTCAACGACATCGGAGGCCCCCCGCTTGCCGCCACTCCAAAGGGTAGAGTCCCGAGTGGTGTAGGGAGTGTTTATGTCCTTGTCCTGGACGTGGAAGCCGAAGTAGACGTTCTCGTCATCCCAGAGGATTCCAACTCCAACTGTTTCCCCGTCGGGAAGCGGCTTGCCGTCGGTGGCGTAGAAGTTTCCACCATTGACTAGTGCCTGCTGCCAGGCCGCTTCATCCAGGTTGCCATCGATGGTCGGAGCTGTGGCGACCTTCTTGGCCTGGAGCCTCTTCTCTTCGACGTCGCCGACCATAAAGGCGGTGACGAGCAGCCGATCCGATTTGTCGGCGCGCACCGACCCGGAATCCTTGACGGCGAGGCGGACGTTCTGCTTCTGCTCCTTCCAGGCGCTGGCATCGAAGAAGCCGAGCCAGAGTTTGGCTGGGCCGCCCGGGAAGTTCTGGTCAAGTTGCAGGGCCATCTCGTCCTTGATGATCTCACCCTTCTGCCAGTTGGAGGTTGGGTAGAGTCCGCCCACGGCATAGTGGTCGAAGGTCTTTCTGGCCTTGGTGGAGTCGAGATGTACAAAGATCTTGAAGTCGCCCTCAACGGGGGCGAGACATTCCCAGTAGAGAGTCATGGCAATGGTATCGCCGGCCTTGGCCTGCTGCTTATCTACGGAGTATGAGAGGAGCCTGATCTTGTCTTCAAAGAGGACATTCACCGGGACAATCTCCGGTCCTTTGGGGGCCTCTGGAAGCAAGCAGTCCTTGACCTGTTGCTTGTCGTGCTCGGTCAGGACTTTCTTGGGGCTGCGGCAGGCTGGCCCGGTGAAACCAAAGAGGAGCAGGGTCGCAATG
>CALGBT010000271.1 GCA_937884235.1 uncultured Pseudomonadota bacterium | reverse complement strand
AATATTGGCGCCGGCACGATTACGTGCAATTATGATGGCTATCGCAAGTACCCCACGGTTATTGGCGAGGGGGCCTTCATCGGTAGCGATACTCAGTTGGTAGCGCCCGTAACCGTCGGTGCCGGGGCAGTTGTGGCTGCGGGAACCACGGTGACCAAGGACGTGCCGGCCGGAGCCCTGGCCGTGAGCAGAGTCGACCAGGCCAATCGCCCCGGCTATGCAGAAGGCAAGCGGCGGCGTATGGAGCAGGACCAAAAGTGAGGTAGGACATGTGTGGAATCGTTGGCATGGTTGGGGACGGGCGTCCCTGCGTCAGTGTGCTGCTGGAGGGTCTCAAGCGGCTGGAGTATCGTGGCTATGATTCTGCCGGGATTGCAACCGTCCACGGCGGGGATTTCGAGATTGTCAGGTCTGCCGGGAAATTGCGCAATCTGGAAGCTCGGCTGGGCGAACGGAAATTGACCGGTACCGTTGGCATCGGCCATACCAGGTGGGCGACTCATGGCCGCCCCAGTGAGGCCAACGCCCACCCTCATCGTTTTGAAGATGTGGTGGTGGTACACAATGGAATCATCGAGAACTACGCTAGTCTGAAGTCCGACCTGACGGCCCAGGGACACACCTTCAGCTCCGAAACTGACAGCGAAATCATTGCCCATCTGCTGCATCGGGCGTATCGCGACTGCGACGACCTGCTGGTCGCCGTCCAGACCACGCTGCGGCAACTGACCGGGTCTTTTGCCATTGGCGTTTTGCATGTGGCCCACCCCGATAGGCTGGTGGTGGCGCGCCGGATGTCACCGTTGGTGCTGGGACTCGGTGAGACCGAGAACTACGTCGCTTCTGATGTGCCCGCACTGCTGGCCGAAACTCGGAAGTTCATCTTCCTCGAGGACGATGACATCGCGGTCCTCACGAAATCCAATGTTGCCATTTACGGCCTCGCCGACCTGGCGCCGATTGAGCGTCCGGTGCGCAACATTACCTGGACCCCGGCCATGGCCGAGAAAGGCGGCTACAAGCACTTCATGCTCAAAGAGATCTACGAGCAGCCGCGAGCAGTCTCCGACACTCTCCGACCCCGCCTGGCGCTGGCAGACGGTGATGTCGCGCTGGAAGAACTCGGTGATCTCGAAGCACGGGCCAATGAGTGGGATGGAATCGCCATCGTCGCTTGTGGAACCTCCTATCATGCCGGCCTTGTGGGGAAGTACTTGATTGAGGAGTTGGTGCGGATTCCCTGTACTCTGGAAGTGGCCTCTGAGTTTCGCTACCGGAGACCACTCGTGGACAAGCGGCATTTGCTGGTCTGCGTTTCACAGTCTGGGGAGACGGCCGATACCATCGCCGCGGTGCAGGAAGCGCAGAAGCGGGGGGCCTCAGTCCTGACCATCTGCAACGTGGTTGATTCCACTCTGGCGCGGATGTCGGATGCCCCGCTCTATACCTTCGCTGGACCTGAAATCGGGGTTGCTTCAACTAAGGCGTTCACGGCGCAGCTTGCCGCCTTTGCCCTTCTCACCATCTGGTTGGGTCGGCGTCGGGGGGTGATGGATGCCGAGGCTGGGCGAGGTCTGCTCCAGGACTTGATCCACCTGCCCGTTCTCATGGAAGAGGCGCTCAAGGAGGACAAGCACATTCAGGCGACGGCACGCAAATTCGTTCGCACCAATTCCATGCTCTTTCTGGGCCGCGGACTCGGCTTCCCCATCGCCCTGGAAGGGGCCTTGAAGCTGAAAGAACTCTCCTATATTCATGCTGAGGGCTATCCGGCAGGTGAAATGAAGCACGGCCCCATCGCCCTGGTTGATGATGAGACGCCAAGCCTCTTTGTGGTGCCCGCCGGGGCCAGTTTCGAGAAGACAATTTCCAACATGGAGGAGATCAAGTCCCGCGGAGGTCCCATTATCGCCGTGACCACCACCGGGCAAGACCGGGTGAAGGACCTGGCCGAGGATATCTTCCACATTCCACCATGCAACGCCTTTCTCGAGTCCTTTCTGACGGTACTGCCACTGCAACTCTTCGCCTACCACGTGGCCGACCTCAAGGGCACAGACGTCGACCAACCCCGTAACCTCGCCAAAAGCGTCACCGTAGAGTAGAGGACCCCCCGCACTCGCCCATCGGAGAACCCACGGCGGCAGCGCAGCGAGCTGTGGG
>CALGBT010000270.1 GCA_937884235.1 uncultured Pseudomonadota bacterium | reverse complement strand
TCGGAAGTTGGTGGTGGCCAACCGGAAGTCATCCAAGGAGCAGGACGAAGAGCTGCTGCTCAAAGAATGGGACAACTTGCGGGCCCAGGCAGGCTCTTATCTGTTGCACGACACTTACGGGTTCAAAGTGATGGTCGAGGAGATGAATCCCGGCCCCGCCTTTGTCGACCGCAGCACCAAGAAAGTCTACATCACCCTCCGCAACAAGCTCGAAGGGGACGAACGCAGGGGGCTCCTCATCATCGAGCGTGCCGGCAAAGGCAAGTGGCTCCTGCGCAGCGTCAACCTGTAGCCGGCCCTGCCCCTCAGTTAGTTCCGCAATAGACACACGAGCAACAGCCCGGTGGACCCAGCTTGTACAGATAGAAATCCTTGCAATTAACCACCTGAATACTGCTGGTATGCCAGCAGCTCTGGCCGACCCAGTTGAAGCAGGCGGTCCGGTTCACGACACCGGCATTCACCGCAGGGTGACCGCCCTGTAACCACCCGGTGGCGTCTGTGTTGCAGTGGTCCACGGCCGGCGCAGAATCAGGCATCTTGGTGCCGGCGGCTCCCTGGAACCGGTACCACCCCGAGAGACCGGAATCGCACGCACTGCCGTTGCCGTAATTCACGTTCCGCCAGTTCTGACTGAGCACCGAATACGCCTGGTAGCATTGCGCGTTAAGTTCATTCTGACACTGGCTGCTGCAGCCGTCGCCGTCAGTGAGATTCCCATCATCACAGTTCTCCCCAGCCTCAACCGCACCATTGCTGCAGCACGGGGCCAGCGGCACATGGAGACACCCCTGCTCCTCGTCGCACGAATCCGTCGTGCAGGGCACCTGATCATCGCAGTTTGTTGGCCCGCCAGCGATGCAGGCACCGTCGGCACAGGCATCCCCGGTGGTACATTCGTTGCCATCGTCACAGGACGCGCTGTTGTTGACGTACTGGCACCCCACGGCGGGGTCGCAGGAATCGTCGGTGCAGACATCATTGTCGCCACAATCCAGGGCTACTCCAGCACACACAGAACTGGCACAAACATCGTTGCCGGTGCACTCATTGCCATCATCGCAGTTCACCACATTGTTGGTGTAGATGCACCCCGCCACACCATCACACGCATCATCTGTGCAGAGATTCTGGTCGTCGCAGTCAAGCTCCTCACCGCCGATGCAAATCCCCTGCTCGCAATGGTCATCAATGGTACAAAGTTCGGCATCGTCGCAAGGCATGGTGTTGGGCACATAGACACAGCCGTCTTTGGGTGTGCAGACATCGTCCGTGCATAGATTCCCATCGTCGCAACTAACGAAGTCGCCGGGTAGGCAGACCCCTGCACCACATTTGTCTCCGTTGGTGCAGGCGTTATGGTCAGTGCACTCCCCGTCATCGTTGGCGAGAAAAGTACAGCCAGCCTGCGGGTCGCAAGAATCGGCGGTGCATGGATTACTGTCGTTGCATACCAGCGAGCCACCGCCAAGACACTCGCCAAGATTGCAGTGGTCGCCATAGGTGCAAACGTTGCCATCATCGCAAGGCGCGGCGTTCAGTAGATGCAGACACCCGCCCTCGGGATCACACGAATCTGAAGTACATGGATTATCATCGTCGCAGGACAGCAGGCCTGAATTGACACATTTGCCAGCCATGCAGTGGTCACCAAGGGTACAGGCATTGCCATCATCACAGTCCCCCTCAACCGCATCATGGCTGCAAATTCCGTTGCCGCCGCACAGATCGGTGGTACAGGGGTTGCTGTCATCACAA
>CALGBT010000269.1 GCA_937884235.1 uncultured Pseudomonadota bacterium | reverse complement strand
CGCTGGGTGGCGGCATCACGGTGAAACAAGTCGCCGAATGTAGCCGGACGCTCCGAGACCTGCTGGAACAACGCCCTCAGGCTGACGATTTTGCTCTGGAAGTTTCGTCTCCGGGCATCGAACGACGCATCGGCAGAGCTCGGGACTTTCGTCGCTTCTTGGGACGAGAGGTTCGGGTCCGGCTCCGTGCACCCCTTGAAGGCAGACGCAAATTCACGGGCACCATTGTCCGGGCGGACGATGCGGCCGTAACCGTCCAGGTTGAGGAAGAGGAGATACTCCTTCCATATCCACGCCTGGCACGAGCCAACCTGACGCAAGACTATTCCCGGTTGGAGGAAGGATAGAGATGGAACTCAATCTGAACAACGTCATCAACGAAATCAGCAAAGACAAGGGCATCTCCCCCGAGGTGCTCAGGGAAGCCCTCGAAGCCGCGATTCTGGCTGCGGCGCGCAAAGTCTTCGGACCGGTTCGACAGCTGGAAGCTCGCTTCAACGTCGAAGTCGGCCAAACCGAGCTCTTCCAGTATATGCTGGTGGTAGCTGAGGTCGAAGAACCCGAACTTGAAATCAGCGTCGAGCAGGCACAGCACGTCGACCCTGAGGCCATCGAGGGTGACGAACTGGGATTCCAGATTTTCTACAGCCCCATGGACCAGGACCGGGCCCGTGAGGAAGAGGAACTGTACGGGGACATCCTTGGCATTTCCAACTTGCGTTCGACTTTCGGCCGCATTGCCGCACAGACCGCTAAGCAAGTGATTAATCAGCGGGTCCGGTCGGCTGAGCGTGAGCTTATCCATTCGGAATATAAGAACCGGAAACATGAACTCGTCACCGGCATCGCCCGTCGCTTTGAGCGGGGCGACATCATTGTCGACCTGGGCAAGGCCGAGGCCATCTTGCCCCTGCGTGAGCAGGTGCAGAAGGAATCCTATCGGGCGGGCGACCGGGTCCAGGCTTTCGTCCTCGACGTCCTCGACTCTGAGCACTCCGTGAAAGGGTCGCAAGTCGTCCTCTCACGAAAGCACCCCTTCCTCGTCGTCAAGCTCTTCGAGATGGAAGTGCCGGAGATTTACGAAGGCATCGTCAAGATCGTCAGCGTCGCCAGAGAAGGCGGCGAGCGAACCAAGATCGCGGTGACCAGCACCGATAGTGACGTTGATCCCGTGGGAGCCTGCGTCGGTATGCGTGGCGCCCGGGTCCAGGCCGTCGTCCAGGAGCTCAAGGGCGAGAAGATCGACATTGTCCCGTACAGCCCGGACCTGGCCCGTTTCGTTTGCAGTGGCATCGCACCAGCGGAAGTGGCCCGAGTGCTCATCGACGAAGACACCAACACCATTGAACTCATCGTCCCCGACGACCAACTCTCCCTCGCCATTGGCAGGAGAGGGCAGAACGTGAAGCTCGCCTCGCAGTTGGTGGGCTGGAACATCGAGATTCACAGCGAATCGCAGATTGCCGAGTTGAAGCAGGACATCCTCAATGTGCTGGTGGAAGCTGGGGTCATGGAAGCTATGGACATCGAATACATGTTCAAGCTGGGGTTGCACTCCGTGGAGAACATCCTGGGGACTCCCGATGACGAGTTGATAGGCCTTCCCGGTATCACAGAGGACAAGCTCCCGGCTATCCGCGACGTCCTGGAAGAGTTGCAGGAGCGTAAGCTTGTTGAGGCCGAGCAGGACCGCTTGGCGAGAGCAGAAGCCCGTGCCGCTGCGGCCGCCGGCATTGTTATTCCTGCCTCCCCTGTGGCCGCCCTGATTGGCGAGGAACTCCCCCTGGATGAGGCCATCGACCGCATCGCCAGCCAGGTTTCGAAGAGTTCGTCAACGCCTGCTGATGAGGCGGGGGCCGCAGAAGATGTCGAATCGATGGAAGATGATGACGATGTCTTGATTCAGGCCGAAGTGGTAACGCCTGCGCCAGATTCAGACGCGGCGCCAGATTCAGAACCAGCGCCTGATGAGATAGAAAATCCCGATACGTCGGAAGAAGCGGAGTCTAACGAGGATGTCAGTTAGCTTATTTGCCGGTAGCCCTACTGGAGGCAAGGATGTGGCTCATGATGAGAAACCAACGAGGACATGCATCGGTTGTCGGACGCGCCGCACAGCGTCTGCACTGGTGCGCTTCAAAGTCCTCGGCGGCAAACTCGTTGTGGAGGGCCGCAAATTGCTACCAGGGAGAGGCGCCTGGCTCTGTCCGAGTCAGGACTGTCTTAGCCGCGCAGTGCGCAGCCGAGGCTTTCCTCGCGCGCTGCGCCAGGACGTCCTGGTGCCCGACCGGGCTGCACTCTGGTCGGACATTTGCAGCCGAGTTGAATCCCTGCGCCAGTAATGGCCTGCAAAAGCCGCAAGTGCGCAGGGTAGTGGTGCTTAGTGAAGTGAGGGGCATGACGCATGAGTAAAATCAGGGTTTATGAATTGGCCAAGGAAATGTCCACCTCCTCTCACAAGGTCTCCAGCAAGGAGATTGTTGAGAAGGCGGGTGAACTGGGCATTCCGGTGGAGAATCACCTTTCCCAGTTGGACGAGACGGAGACCATCCGACTCAAGAAGGCTATCCAGGTCGCAAAGGCTTCTGAATCTGGGCAAGTCAAGCGCGTCAGGCGTTCCGTTGTACGCCGCCGTCGAGCCGATGCCGTAGACGCTCCGGATATCGACGACGATTCGCCAGAAGTCGTCCCCGAAGTAGAGGCTCCACCTGAGCCGCAGCCCGTGGCCGCGGTCAAGAGCGAAGAGCCAGTGGCGGCGCCTGAAGAGCCGGCAGAAGAGCCGGTGGAAGAGCCGGCAGAAGCGGCACCGGCCACCGCGGATGTGGTCGAGGAGCCTGAGACTGCCCCGGTGGAGACCGATGCCGAACCGGCCCCGGTGGCAACCGTTGCAGACGAGGCCGGAGCGGCCGTTGAAGAACCTGCCCCGGCACCAGAAGAACCGGTTGCCGTCAAGGCCGAGCCCCCCACCGCAATATTGACAGAGGTGCCGGCACCCACCCGGAAGGCCGAGGCTGAAGAAGAAGCCAAGCAACTCACCCGCAAGAAGAAGAAGGATGGGT
>CALGBT010000268.1 GCA_937884235.1 uncultured Pseudomonadota bacterium | reverse complement strand
ATTCGCAGGCCCCGGAGTTGGAGCAGGCCGTGAGGTTGCCGCATTGGCCGCAAGTGCCGCCACAGCCGTCGCTCCCACACTCTTTGCCCCCGCAATCGGGATAGCAGCAGGTGCCCTCCTGGCAGACTCCGTCCGCAGCGCATTGGCCGCACTCCTCGCCACAAGGATTGACTCCGCATTCGACAAATTCACAGGCCTGATTGCACGGCACGAACCGAATTCGGTCGACCAGCAGCACGCTGTCGTAGATGCCGTCCCCCGCGTCTTCCAGGGTGAGCGTCAAGGTGAAGAGGCTCTGGGCATCAGGTAGCGTGATGGGCAGCCAGTCCTCGTGCCAGGGGGTGTTCCAGACATCCCCTTGGTCGAAATCGACGTCTGACTTCTCCAGCCCAATGAAGGTATCGCCACAGCCGGCGCACTCGGCAGGGTCACAAAGGTCGTCAATGTCGTGGGCGGCAACAATCTCACTGATATCTCCGGTGGTTACCTCCACAGAGAACGAATCCTGAAAGTTGGAACCACACCATTCTTTGAATTCTTCGGAGTAGAGGCGCCACTTGACCAGCATCATGTAGGAGCCGGCGGGCAGGCAGTTCTGGAAGCTGGCCGCGGAGGAGAACTCCGTCAACCCTTCGCCCGTGGTGAGTTTGAGCATGTACCCGCCCGTGGGAGCCGTCGTCTCGCCCAACTTGGTGATGAGGTTTGAGGCATTAATGGACCAATTTCCCAGCGAGCCGTTGCCAAAGTCGATGTCATAGCAGTCGGCGTGGAAAGTGCACTGGGCGCAGTAGCCGCCACAGGTGCCGGCGACGGTGCACAGCATGGGGTCTTTGCAATTGCCGCAAGAGCCGTCACAGCCATCACTGCCGCAGACCTTGCCATCGCAACCTGGATCACACTCAAGTGTACACTTCCCGTTCTGGCACAAGGCCCCCGGCATAAATGCGCAGATGCCACACGAGCCGCCGCAGCCATTGGGGCCGCACTCCACATCCTGGCAGTCAGGCGTGCATTGACCGACACATTGACCGAAGTCGGTGCAGATAAGGCCATCATTGCAACTGCCGCACCAGCCGCCGCAGCCGTCAGGGCCGCATTCCTTGCCCTGGCAGGAGGCTTCGCATGCGTCGATGCACAACTCGGCAAGGCATTTAGACCCGGCCGGGCAGGTGCCGCAGCTTTCGCCGCAGCCATTCTTGCCACACTCCTGGTCGGCGCAGCCGATGAACTTGCAGGTGTCGTTCTGGCACTGCTCGTCGCAGGCACAACCGTCGCATTTACCGCCACAGCCGTCGCCACCGCAACTCCCCGGCGGGCAGTCGGGCTGGCAGATGCACTGGCCGTCCAAGCAACTGTCGTTCCCGTCACACTCCCCGCAATTGCCCCCGCAACCGTCATCGCCACACTCGGCATCGCCGCATTCCGGCTCACATTCATTGATGCATTTGCCTCCCTGGCAGAAGGGGGTGTCGTCGGGGCAATCGCCACAGGAGCCGCCGCAGCCGTCAGAGCCGCAAGCTTTGCCGGCGCAGTTCGGCTGGCAAACGCAGGAACCGTCCTGACACTTCTCGTTAGCCCCCGGGCACTCGCCGCAGCTCCCGCCGCAGCCGTCGTCGCCGCAGAGGGCATCAGTGCAGTCTGGAGTGCAATCAACGGCGCATTTGTGGTCGACGCAGTAGGGGGCTATTTGGGGGCAGCTACCGCAGGCACCGCCACAGCCGTCGTCGCCGCACTCCTTCTCGGCCGATTCGCAGTCTGGGATGCACTCGATCTCGCAGAAGCCGTTCTCTCCGCACAGAGGGGCCGCCTGGGGGCATTTGCCACAGCTTCCGCCGCAACCATCGTCGCCGCACTCCCGGCCGTTGCAGTCGGGGACGCAGATACCGTCTTTCCCAGGTTCGCTGGTCTCCCCTGCGGAGGTGTCCGTGGTCCCCGTGACATCGCCCAGAGCGTCCGCTACGGCGGAAGAATCCTCCTCCACCAGTTGCGCCCGACCCTCGCCAGAACAACCCGCTGAGACGAGGAAGAGGAGTCCTATCACGAGCAGAATCAATTGCCGCATCACTCACCTCAGAAAGAAAGGAGGATTGAAACTCAACCTGTTTCCCGGCCCATGATACAGAGGCGGCCAGCGGATTGAAAGTACCCTCGCGTCTTTGCAGGAGCGAAGGGCCGTTGCCATCTTCTGAGGCTGCCCTGAGAGACGGGCACCGGGCTACTATGCGCCGTCGAGAACTTCACGCAGTTTCAATGAGAGGTCTCGGGGAGTCGAGGGTTTGCCAATGAAATTCGTGACTGTGCCTTCCCCATCACCGTTGAGGAGATTCCGGGAGTAGCCAGAAGTGAAGAGGACTTTGATCTCCGGGGCCATCACCTTGACCCGCTCAGAGAGTTCCCGTCCATTCATCTCCGGCAGAATTACATCGGTGAGCAGCAGGGCGGGGTGAGGGTTCTGCCGCTCGAGGATGGCCAGTGCTTCATGTGGTGTGGCCGCCGGCAGGACCCGGTAGCCCATGCGCTCAAGCAGTTCGGTGGTGACCTCGCGCACGGCCGGTTCGTCCTCAACATAGAGCAGCAGTTCAGACCCCATCAGCATGGTCTCGCCGCGACATGTCCCGGCCGTCTCAGGAGTGCCATCGGTGATGGGCAGCCAGATGCGAAAGAGACTGCCCTCCCCCGGCGTGGAATCCACGGCGATGGTGCCGGCGTGCTGGCGAATTATGCCGTACGTTGTGGAGAGACCCAAACCGGTCCCTTTCTCCTGAGACTTGGTGGTGAAGAAGGGTTCGAAAATGTGGGTCAGAGTTACCTCGTCCATGCCTAAACCAGTGTCGGTAACGGAGAGCATCAGGTAGCGACCTGAAGTTGGCTCAGGACACTGGGAGCGTACTTCGACATCAGTCACGGTGGAGTTCGTGGCAATGGTCAGAGTCCCCCCGTCGGGCATGGCATCACGGGCATTGATGCAGAGGTTGAGGAGCACCTGCTCGATCTGCCCCGGGTCGGCCATGAGATGTCCGCCCTCGGCCTGCAAGCTGGTCTTCAGAACGATGTCCTCCCCGAGCAGTCGCCGCAGCATGTCTTCCATGTTGGCCACGAGACCATCGAGAGCAACGAGAGTCGGCTGAAACAACTGCTTGCGGCTGAAGGCCAGCAGCTGGCGAGTCAACGCGGCAGCGCGACGGCTGGCGTCTTGGATGGCGGAGAAGGCCTTGTGACCCTCGTCACCGGGCTGTATATCCATGAGGGCGAGAGCCGCGTTATTGCTGATTTCACTGAGGAGGTTGTTGAAGTCGTGGGCAACCCCGCCGGCCAGCCGGCCCACCGCTTCCAACTTCTGGGCCTGCAGTAGCTGTCGCTCAAGCAGCGTATTGGCCGCCTCAGCTTCTATCCGGGCGGTGGCGTCCCTGAATACAACCTGGGAGGCTGCCCGTCCATTGTGGATAACTGGCGCAGAAGCAGCCTCCACCCAGAACTCGGAGCCGTCAACCCGGACCATTCTGTTTTCCACACCCGGTCCCGGAGACCTGCCAGAGTACGCCCTGGCCATTCTCTGCCTGGTGGCCGAGTGGTCATCGGGATGGGCAAATTCCAGGATGCTATGCCCCAGGATCTCTTCGGCATCGGCGGCACCGAGGAGGCGCACGGCCTCTGAGTTGACGAAGACAACCTCTCCCCCGGCGTGGACCGCAATGCCGCTGGGGGATGCCTCCACCAGTTGGCGGTAGCGCTCTTCGCTCTCCTGTAAGCTCTGCTCGGTGGCCCGTCGTCCGGAGACATCGAAGAAGAGGACGCGGGTCGCTGGCCGTCCGTTGATGATCATGCCTGAAACAAAGCCGTCGACCCAACGGGCTTGACCGGCCGCGCTTTTCAACCGATGCGTCACCGGTGGGACAACTTCCCCTTGTAGAGCGCGCTCCACGGCTGCATTGACCGCCGGGCGGTCCTCTTCCCAAATCAATGCGCGCACGTCGGCGCGGCTGCAGGCCATGAAATCTTCGAGGGTATACCCTAAGAGCGTCGCCGCAGTCTCGTTGGCGTAGAAGATGCTCTCTTCCTGAAGAACGAGAATGCCGACGGGGGCTCCTTCGAGCAACGCCAGCGAAATCTCCCCTGATAGGTGGTCCACTCCAACACCACTCACAGGGCTGCCGCTCCTCGGCGGTTGAGACATCTGTCGAACCTCGTTCTTGCTGCGCTCTACGGTGTCAGCGCAGCGCATCGTGCAGGTCCACTCTAGCAGAGGTCAGGGCTTGCTGGCAACTTCGACGACAACGAGGGAGGCAACTGGGGCGTGCCTCAATTGGCGAGCAGATTTCGCAGCACTTTGCTGGCCGCGACGCTGGCGGCCAGCGGGGAGACGCGGGCTCGCAGGGCGAGGAAGGTGGCCAGGGAAGTGAGCTTTCCCGGGCGCAGGTAGAAATCGCGCAGGATCGTGTCGCGCAACTCCTGCAGGCGCCGGGTGGAGAGGTGGTCGCCGCGCAGGATGGACTTCTTGAGAAATACGTAGTCGTCCCAGTCATGGGATAGCAGGCGGTCCTCCCGGTTGGCCTGGTGCCAGAGGCCGGAGCCAGGCAGTGGCGTGGCAAAGGAGAGCTGCAGGACGTGGGGGTCGAAGTGGAAAAGGCGCTCCCGAGTCGTCGCTACCGTCTCCTCGGTATCTCCGGGGAAGCCGATAATTGCATAGCCCATGGCGATGATGCCGTGGCGCTTGAGGGAGGCGATGGCTGCTGTGAGCTGGGTCTCTGTCACGCCTTTGCGCATTTCCTGCAGACGTCGGTTATCGCCGGCTTCGATGCCCAGACCAACCTGCAGACAACCGGCCTTTCGCATGAGGGCGACGAGTTCGTCCTCAAGCATGTCAACGCGGGTGTTGCAGACCCAGCGCATGCGGCGGTGCAGGCCTCTTTTGATGAGCTCATCGCAAACTGCTGCGACGAAACTCTGATGGGCGGTGAAGGTGTGGTCGATGATGGCCACGTAGTCAGTGCCCCACCGGGCATTGCACTCGGCAAACTCTTCCACCACGGATTCCGGAGCTCGGGTGCGGGTACCGCAGCCATAGATGAGATGGCTGTCGCAGAAGGTGCACTTGCCGGGGCAACCCCGGGTGGTGCGCAGGGCCGTCACCCGGCGAGCGTAGGGGGAGGAGTAGAGTTTGTTGGGAAGCAGGTCCCGGGCCGGAGTGGGCAGCGAATCCAGGTCCTCCAGGAGCCGCCGGTTCGGGGTTTGGACTGTATCTTCCCGCTCCCGCCAGGCCAGACCCGCCACCTCCCCCCATGCCGCTTTCTCCCGCCACACTCCCAACCATGCCACCAGGCTTTCTTCAGGCTCGCCGCAGACGATTACCGAGATGCCCGAGAACTCGGCTAGAGTTTCCGTGGGCAGAGCGGTGCCGTGCGAGCCCAGCAGAACTACTGGCCCTAGCGATTGCAGCCCTGCTGCTACTCGTCCTGCGGCCTTGATGGTGTGGGTCGCAGCATGGAGCACGACGACGTCGGGACTCAGTGCCAGCGCTTGCTCAACCAGCGCAGTCTCGCTGAGGCCCAACACGTTGCCATCGATAATCGTGACTTGCGTTCCCGGCAGCCGCTGGCGCACGAGGGCCGCGCATGAGGCCAACTCCAAGGGGGGCACCACGCTAATCAGGGAGGTGTGCTCCACCCGCTGCTGGTACCCCGGTTGTAGAAACAATACATGCATATTGAAACCTTCCCCACCGCCCGTTCGTACGCCGACGCTCAGCGTAGCAGTCTACCGCCTAAAGCTTCAGTTGACCAGCGAGGAGGAACTCATGAGTACAGCCCTTACAGTTGCCCTGGCCACACTCGTCTTCGCCGGTGGCTCGTCGAACGACCAATGGAAAACCCGCCTGGCGGAGGTGCGGGAGCAACTTCCTACCGAGGATTTCACCATCGTCCGCCAATCGCCATTTGTCGTGGTGGGTGACGAGGCACCGGAGACTGTGCGAGCACGTGCCCGAGGCACCGTGAAATGGGCGGTGGACAATCTAAAAGAGCTCTACTTCGACCGCGACCCCGAGGAGGTACTGGTGATCTGGCTCTTCGCCGATCGCCAGAGTTACCGCACCAACGCCAAGACCCTCTTTGGCTCAATCCCCGATAGCCCCTACGGCTACTACTCGCCCCATTACAAAGCCCTGGTGATGAATATCGCTACTGGGGGAGGCACCCTCGTTCACGAGATCGTCCATCCCTTTATGCAGGCCAACTTCCCCCATTGCCCAGCGTGGTTCAACGAGGGTATGGGCTCCCTCTACGAGCAGTCAGCGGAGCGCAACGGCCACATGGTCGGCCTCACCAACTGGCGCCTGGCAGGGCTCCAGGAAGCCATCACCAACGACCGCGTTCCCTCCTTCACCACCCTCCTCTCCACCACCGCAGATGAGTTCTACAACGCCGACCCCGGCACCAACTATGCCCAGGCTCGCTACCTCTGCTACTACCTCCAGGAAAAGGGCCTGCTAGTAGATTTCTACAAAGCCTTCCACAAAGCCCACACCAAAGACCCCACCGGCCTCAAGACCCTACGAAAGATCCTCAGCACCGACGACCTCCCCAAATTCCAGGAGGAGTGGGAAGCATGGGTAATGGAACTCAGCTTCCCAAGCTGAACGGCAGGCTGGGCCTGCACCCGTGGCTGCCGAGGTGCTGCGCGACCTCGGCGAGGCGCAACAGCAGCCGTTCCCACGTGTCATCCCGAGCGGAGCGCAGCTCGGCGAGGGACCCCCTGGCACCAGATGTGACGCAGTGAAGGAGTACGTCGTTTGACGCAGTGTTGGTCCGCCGTCGCCTGGGCGGTGCCTCAGCAAATCCTACGGTGGGCGGGGTCGGCGGTTCAAACGTCGTTGCCGCACGGCTCAGTGCTATGGCGAGATTCCCTCGGGGGCCCCGAGGGCCCCCTCGGTCAGCATCACT
>CALGBT010000267.1 GCA_937884235.1 uncultured Pseudomonadota bacterium | reverse complement strand
TGCCAGGCCATTCCACCGGTGCAAGACCCCAGGTGGTATCACGAGGCCGTAGGATACGAGATCTTCGTGCGCAGCTTCTATGACTCGGATGGGGACGGCATTGGCGACCTGGCCGGCATCCTGGAGAAGCTCGACTACCTCAATGACGGCGATCCCGAAAGCGGCAACGATCTCGGAATATCGCTGCTCTGGTTGATGCCGACCTTCCCATCTCCAAGCTATCATGGCTACGACGTTTCCGACTACCGTGGAGTGAATCCTGACTATGGCTCCCTGGATGACCTCAGAGAGCTCGTGGCGGAGGGACAGAAACGGGGAATCAGAGTGCTTCTGGACCTGGTGCTCAACCATTCCTCCAGCCTACACCCATGGTTCGTGGACTCCACCGTACCGACTTCTCCTCTTCGCAACTGGTACGTCTGGTCCGAAGAACCGTTGGACTGGAAGCGCCCGTTTGGCGGTGCCGCGGCGACGTGGCACGAAGCAACAGAAAATAACTACTACTATGGCATTTTCTGGTCCGGGATGCCTGACCTCAACTACACCTCTGCCGCAGTCCGTGCCGAGATGACCGACATCGGACGATTCTGGCTTGAAGATGTGGGGATTGCCGGATACCGCCTCGATGCGGTGCGCTACATCGTTGAAACAGGCCCCGATGGACTCCAGGACACACCGGCGACCATGGTGTGGTGGGAGGAGTTCTCCGGAGCAATGCATGCGACGCAACCCGAGGCTTTGCTCATCGGGGAGGCATGGGCCTCCAACAGCATCGCCGCGAGATACCACGTGGCAGGCAAAGGCCTGGACATGACCTTTGACTTCGACCTCATGGAGGCGATTGTGGCAGGGTTACTGGCCGAGGAGCCCGCAGACATTGAGAATGTCCTCTGCAGTTTCGCAGGGCAATTCCCTACTGACTCCGGCGATGCCACCTTCCTCTCTAACCATGACCTCACGAGATTGGCCTCTAGAGTCAAGGGACGCCAGGAGTTGCTGAGCCTCGGTGCAATGCTCCTCTTCACCCTTCCGGGAATGCCGGTCATCTACTATGGACAAGAGATTGGCATGTCCAATGGGCCTCTCCTGAAAGACGAACACAAGCGTCTGCCCATGCAGTGGGAGAAGACCCCGAACGCCGGCTTCACCACAGGACAACCCTGGCTCCCGGTCAATGATGACTTCGCCACCGTCAATGTAGGAACGCAACTTGAAGACAGTGGATCACTGCTCACGCTATACCGAAAACTCATCGCTTTGCGAAACTCGCACAGAGCCCTGCGTACAGGTGGGTTCATGCCAGCAAAGGCTACTGCAAAGACCGCCTACGATGTCTGGGGGTTCGTCCGCGCAGATACCGAATCCTCTCTGGCCATCTACGTCAACCTTTCTGGAACACCGGCCCTTGATGCACAGCTAGATCTTCCGGAGGGCAATTACAGCGCCGCCAGCAGAGTGTTTCCGGAGAGCGCCCCCGCGGTGCTCTCCGGTGGCGTGTTGCTGGTGGGCGACGTTCCCGCATATTCACTGACTGTCCACGTACTCTGAAGCTGCCAACGACGTGCGGCAAGAGCTGTCACTGCCCTTGAAAGGCCGGCAGATAGCGCTCATAGGTGTCGATGAGAGCCTCAGGGATGACCCGCGCATCGGCCAGCACCGTAAATGCGTTGCTGTCCCCCATGAAACGGGGGACGACATGCCAATGAATATGGTCCTCCAGACCAGCCCCAGCGGCCTTTCCTAGATTCATCCCCAGGTTTACGCCGTCAGGCGTCAGCACGGATTCTACCACCCGGGTAGTCCGGCGCAGGGTTTCATGAAGGTCCATCATCTCTTCATCGTTCAGATCAGCCAAATTGGACACATGTCGGTGCGGAATGACCATCAAGTGCCCACTGATGTAAGGGTACCGATTGAGCATCACCAACGAATGTTTCGTAACCTGGAGAACAAACGTCGCTGCTGACACACCAGTCTTCAGAGATTCACATACAAAACAGCTCATGGCCTTCCTTCCAAGGATGAACTCCATACGCCAGGGGGCCCAGATAACATCCATGGCTAACCCTTGAAAAGGTCAAGTTGAGGCAAGCCCACGGGCAGATTGATAACGCCGAGAAAGTGGAGGATGAAAGCAGTCGCACCGCCGGCCAGCGCCAACAGCAACAGGAGAACAACGATTAGGGAAACGGTGCTCATTCCGCCCTTGCCCTCGGCCCCAAGTCCTTCCGTCAGACTGGGGGAAGAACTACCATGGGTGGGCCGGGAATCTGGCACCTCAGTCTCACCAGTCCGCGACAGAAGCTCCTGCGCCTGCTGCCGCAGGACACCGGGATCAGTCTGGGGAGCATTTGCCAGCAGTTCCTTGGCCTCGGCCGCCAAACTACTATTGCCCGAAGCCCCGCTGCGAGCCTGGTCGAGAAGGTCGAAAGCCTCCCGCAGAGCAGCAGATTGGTCAGGAGAATAGGCCTGCGTAGAACCGATGGCCTCCAAGGCGTCAGCCGGCGATTGGCCCTGCTGCATAGCATCTAGGATTCGTTGCTTGTCTTCCGGCGAATAGGCCATGGTGGAGTCACCACCGTCTACTGCCGGCATGTAAGCCATGGTGCGGGCCCCACCATCGTCCGTCGCAGGAACGGACTCACGGGCAGGTGCCATCTCCTGACTCATGGCAGGCATGTAAGCCATGGTTCCGGCCATCGCTTCTGCTTCAGGCGTAGCCTCACGACCCTTCCCAATCATACCCTTCAGACGGGCAACATCTTCCGCCGTGTATGCTCCAGTCTCGTCACTCTCTACCTCGTCGACCGAGGCCGGCGGCGGGGAGGGCTTCTCCACCACCATCTTGTCAAAGCCTGCTTCCCGGGCATCGAACATCACGGTGGCCGCCATTCCCATGTCTTCTTCTGGCGCAACAGGCTCGTTGACAGGTTGAACCTGAGCCTTGAAAGCCTCAGCTTCCGCCGGATTGAAGGCCATCGTCTGTGCCGTTACAGGGGCTGCCGGCTCCGGCAACGGTTCGTCAGGAGACTCAGGCTCGGAGGCCGCCTCATGGTCACTCGAAGACTTCATCGTCATTTCCCGAAAAGCTGCGGCCTCGGAGGGGTCAAAAGCCATGGTTCGCGCAATCTCCGGGGCCTCCTCGACCTCAGATGTAGAGACCTCTGCAGGCGAGTTGTCGACGACAAACGCCAGTTCAGACGCTTCAGGAGATTTCTCGCGAGCAGCTGCCTTGGCAACATCCTTCTGCACAGCACGCTCAGATTCAATGCGAGCCTTCTCTTTTTGCAGTTCCTCTGACATCCATGCTGGCATGGCCACAATGGTCTTGGCCGTCTCGTCTTCCTCCTCACCATCGTCCATGACCAAAGCTGCCAGGGACCCAGCCCCCACCAACAGCGGTAGCAAAGCGAGGAATCGATGCAGATCCAGCCCCTCATGGCCACCCAGGACCACCATTCCAAGCATGACCAGCAGGGCAAACAAGACACCCCCGAGGGTGCCAGTAAGAGGCCAGCTTTTTCTCGTCATAGACAGCATCTTGCGCATTGTCAGTTCCCCTGTTCCAGAGAGCACTTGCGAGTATAGCAACCGGGCGCGAGCCGCTTCAAGCAAAAACGGGCTACGACCCCTTTTCGAAATCGTCGAATGCAGCAAGAAGCTGATCTCGCGTAACCATTTCTGAGTCTATCGCCCGCTTCGACGACAGCAACTCTGCAGGCAGTTCCTTCAGAAACCTTGAGGTCCGGGCGGGGCGCAATTCTCCCCTCTCCTCCCTCTGTCGGAAGGAAGAGAGAAATAGATTCTTGCGCGCTCTGGTAAGGGCGACATAGAACAGGCGCCGCTCCTCCTCAAGACCAGCACCATCCCCAACCGAGCGAAAGTGCGGGAAGATCCCCTCGACCATGCCAACGATGTAGACGGCCCGGAATTCCAGTCCCTTGGAGGCATGTACTGTCATCAGCGTCACCAGATTCTCCGGCCCTTCCCCCTTGGAAAAGTCCGATTCCCGTTGCTCCAGAATTATGCGCTCCAAGAAGCCGTGAAGCGTCGAGAACGCACCTGCCTCAATACCTCTCTCCAACAAAACCCTGACTGAGGACAACACCTTGTAGGTCCCTGTGCCGCGGACTATGAGATCATCGCGCACGCCGGCATCGTCAAGGAATTGGTCATAGAAGGATAGCAACGCCGGGCCCTTGGCCGACCTCCCCTTCTCATGGCTTCGATCAATCAGGTCCACAAACCCCTGCAAAGCACGCCGCGCCCTAACGGGAACTTCTCCCCCAGCATGCTCCAGACAGGCCCGCGTCGCAGAAAAAGCGGAGCGCTGGTCCTCACGCCATGCGGCCAGTTTCTCCAATGTGGCCAGTCCGATCCCACGCGCAGGGTAGTTGACAACCCTGCGGAAAGAGGCCTGATCATGAGGATTGCAGGCCAGCTTCAAGTAGGCAAGGATGTCGCGCACCTCCTTGCGCTCGAAGAAATCGTAGGAACCGACCACCCGGTAAGGAATGCCCGCGATACGAAAGGCCTCTTGCAATGTCTTCGACTGCCCCTTGGTCCTATAGAGAACCGCAATCTCTCTTGCCGGAATGCCCCCCGCACCGGTCATTTCACGGATCCGCTCAGCCACATCCCTTGCCTCTTCCTGCGGGTTCTGGTAGCGCAAGCGCAGCGCCGGCACTTCATCGGCAGACTCGGTCCAAAGCTCCTTTTCTCTCCGGATGGTGTTCTGGGCAATCAGCGCATTGGCCAATTGCAAGATGTTCCGCTCAGATCTGTAGTTGCGGGTCAACTTGATAACCCGGGCCTGAGCAAAAACACGGTCAAACTCGAGGATATTCTCCACTCGCGCACCACGCCAACCATAGATGGACTGGTCGTCATCTCCGACCACGCAAAGGTTGTTACGCCCATCCACCAGTTGCTTGAGCAACCTGAACTGCAGCATGTTGGTATCCTGATACTCATCCACCAGGAGGTAGTCAAATAGACCACGATACTCCTGCCGCACCTTCTCATTCTCCTCCATGAGAGCGACAGGCAACAGAATGAGATCGTCAAAGTCAAGACTCTCAGCCAAGCGCAACCGCCTGGTGTACTGGTCAAAGAAGCGCAGGAGGAGAATCTTCTTCTTGGGGCCGAACTTCGTCGCATACTTCTCCGGAACCTGGCCACATCCCTTCACCTGCATCAGGAAATCCTCTGTCTCCTCCAACGTAAGATCGGCCTCGGTCGTCCCCATCTCCAACCGGACCTGCCTAAGCATAGAATTCCGATCGGCCTCATCCATTACCATCACCTGCCCACGCAGACCTAGGTAACGTCGGCTCCTGCGTGCCATCCATAAACCCAGCGCATGGAACGTTGAGATGACGACCCCACTAGCCCTGTCAGCCCCTACGAGGAGGCGGATTCGATCCTTCATCTCGTTGGCCGCCTTGTTCGTGAAGGTCACGGCAAGAATCCGCGCCGAGGGAACCCCCTTGGACAGCAGCAAGGCGATTCGATGGATTATCACTCGGGTCTTGCCTGAACCAGCACCGGCCAGGACTAGGAGAGGCCCCTCGGTTGCCTCAACAGCCTCTCTCTGCTCCTTGTTCAGTCCGGCTACTAGTTGCGCCTGAGTCGGCATTTGATTCCCGGTAGATAGGGCCCTCGAGGACTTCGAAACAAGCCGATGAGAGCTGGTTGCAGAGGGCATGATAGATGGCCGCCATGTCCCCGTCAATGCCAGCGAGCGACCAGACGCCAGTCCGGTTGGCCCGCTCAGTCGGTAGCGATGCTACCAGATGGGCACACCTGCCCCACCCGCCAGCATCATTCTTCCACATCGTCCGGATGGAAGATGAGCGTAGGTATCGGAGCCAATTTGGCGACGCTCTCGGCCACCCGACCAAAGACCAACTCTGCGAGCACGCCATGACCTCGCCGGGGAATCACGATCAGGTCCGCCTTCTTGCTCACTGCCGCAGCGGCGATCGCCTCCGCCTCATCGCCGGCTGTCGCCACCTCGCAGGTGACCCGATCCGCGGCAATCAGTCCCTCAAGCCCAGCCAGCAAATCTTCAAACTTTACGTCCATCTTCTCCAATAGGCTGGACGGAAGCACGAGAGGAGGCTCACCCGGCAGTGCCGGAATGAACGCCGGAATCTTCATAACGTGATACAACTCAAGAGATGCCCCCAATTGCTCGCAGAGAGCAGCAACAAAAACCGTCCCCCGCAAAGAAACCTCGGAGAAATCAGTGGGATAAAGCACAGTCTTCACGACGGTGCTGTCCGGAGGCGAACAATTGGCTGAAACGAATAGAATTGGCTGCTTCGCGTTGCGCAGAACATTCGACGACGTCGAACCCATCAGCAAAGACTTGAACCCCTGCCCGCCCAAAGCAGAAATGCACGTCAAATCCATCCCCTCTTCCATCGAGTATTCGAGGATTTCCTTTGAGGCCCACCCCTTCAGTCGAACTATCTCGCACGAAATGTCCTGCTCCCGCACCTCATTTGCCAGACTCTCCAGCCACAGACTGCGCTTGGACTCCACATGCACAAGGAAATCCACCAGATCTTGCGAGGAATGATTCGACAGCGCCTCCTCCTCCTCGTCAACATGACGAAGATAAACCGTGCCATCAAACCTGGCCGCCAAGGCCAGCGCCGGTGACATGACCTTGAGAGAATTCGGGGAGAAATCCGTAACTACAAGTATCTTCTTGAACATGGCCAATCGCTCCTGCACTCGTTTCCAACAATAATACCCCCCATGCCCACCACGCACAACGGCGAAAAGCACATAGGCCAAAACCAGCGGACACAAAGGCCAAAACCAGCGGACGCGCCGCCAAAAAGCCTTTGTATTTCAGCATTTTTTGCGAGATTCATAGCCGTTTCTGGGCCTCAGTCCACAATTGACCCGGCCGTCCGGCAAGCAGCC
>CALGBT010000266.1 GCA_937884235.1 uncultured Pseudomonadota bacterium | reverse complement strand
ATGCACTCAACCTCACGGCCGACCGCACGGCCATCGAGCGCTCGCTACGCCAGGCCACGGTGGCCCGGGGACTGGGCGACGCCAATGTTCGGGTCAACCTCCTCTTCTGGGGCCCCCCAGGCACCGGCAAAACCGAGTACGCGCGCTACCTGGCATCCCTCCTTGACATGCAACTCGTCGTGAAGACCGCTTCCGAATTGCTCAGCATGTGGGTCGGAGGCACCGAAAAGAACATCCGGGAGGCCTTTGCAGAGGCGGAACGAGAGGAGGCGATTCTCTTCATTGACGAAGCGGATTCGTTCTTCATCGACCGGGCCACCGCCGGCCACTCCTGGGAAATGACTCAGACCAACGAGTTGCTCCAGCAGATGGAGAACCACAAGGGGATTCTTGTCTGCTGCACCAACTTCCTCCACGGCCTCGACAAGGCAGCGCTGCGGCGGTTCGATTGGAAGGTGGAGTTCAAGGCGCTGGACGAGACCCGGCTGCTGGCCATCTACAGCGAGTATTTCGGTGCCGACCGGGAACCTCTCACCAGTGCCCAGGAGCGCCGGCTGACGACTCTTGACGGTGTCACCTTCGGCGATTTCCGGGCTGTCATGGGTCGCTTCCGATTCGAGGATCCGAAGTCCCTCGACCACAACACGCTGATTGCCGCGCTCGAAGAGGAAGTTGCATACCGTAAAGGGGATGGTGGGGGGAAACGGGTTGGGTTTCGGTAGGACGGAGAGCCCATCACGCCCGAAGCAGTACCGGAGCTTCTACTCATAAGCCTCGCACATCCTCTTCACATCCTGGGCCACCTCAGCCACTAACTCCGGCGGCTCCAGTACCGTCGCCCCGCCACCCCAACTTAGTATCCAGCGACGTATTTCCAGCAGATGGTTGGCCTTCAAGGTCACCTCAATGGACCCATCATCGAACTCCTCCACAACCTGCGTCCAGTGCCACTCCCGCTCCTTTACATAAGGCGCTACCTCCGCGTCAAACCTCACCCGGACAACGTACTCCTGGTCGCCGAAGATAATGCCGAAGTGCTTCCCCGCCATCGCCTCAAAATCGAAGTCGGCGGGGATGGTGAATTCCTTCTTGGTTGCCTTGGCCTTGCTCATTCGGCTCACTGCAAAAACCCGGATGCCCTTCACGTAGTGGCAGTACCCGATGAGATACCACTGCGCTCGAAAGCTGACAAAATGGTAGGGGTCGACGGTGCGACGATAGGTTTTGGAGTACCCCGGGTTCAGGTAATCAAAGGTGACGGTGTGGGAATCCTGCAGCCCCTTCAGGCAGAGTTCCCAGATCGCCGGGTCGAGGGTGGGCGAGGCATCGGGGAAGAAGGTGAAACGTTCATCGAGCCAGGAGGGATCGATGGTGACGTTGTCGGGAATGGAGGCCTGGAGCTTCTCGAAGACCACCTTGAGCCGGTCGTAAAGGGGCGTCCCCCGGTACTGCTGCAGCACCTTCTCGCCGATGGTCACCGCAAAGAAATCGCCCTGACTGATGCTCAGGGCGGGCAGCCGGTAGTCGGGCTCGGTGTAGTAGTAGCCGTACCGCTGCGGGTCGTATTCGAGGGGGGCGTTGAGTTCCCATTTCATGAAGTCGAGATCCCGCTGGATGGTACGCTGGCTGACCTCATAGTCCTCGGCCAGCGAACGGGCGTTAGGGAGCTTCTCCGTCCTGCTGCCCTTGCGGATGGCCTCATCAATGTAGATAAGACGCCGGAACTGCGGCTTGAATTTCGCCATGGAAGTCTCCCCTGAACAAAAAATCAGTAAATCTGCCCTGTGAAGGCACTTAGTATGCCCCCTGCGACACTATTTGTCACCCCCTAACCCGTAGCCTTCAATCAAAGATGTTCGTAACAATTGAGGAAAAGAGATGCCCGAGATCACACGTACGTTGGCCGCGCTCATCGAGCAGGTGGACCGACGCAGTATGACGCGTATCAAGCGCGCCTGGAAAGATGATGCCGTCCCCATCAACCGACGCCCGGCCATGAAGCGCTATCTGCTCCACAGCGAGAGAACCAGCTTTCAGAGCCTGCTGCCATACTTGCGCATCGAACAACTGCGCTCCGCCTGCCAGGCTCTGCGAGCCCCGTATGGCGGGCCGCGGGATGACCTGGTGACCAGCGTCGCAATTGAGGGGATTATCGACAGTTTCGAACTGAAGCCCTTCTCACGCAAAGCCATTCGGGTGCGCAAATACCTCTGGGAGACTGCCTGTCGCGAAGAAGAAGTCTGCCCCGATGAGACCCTCGAAAATGCATGGCAGATAGCCCAGGGCGAGCCTGCCGCACCCTGCGTCAACCTGATGAAAGGCCCCGCTCTGAAAGAGAAGAAGGTAGAAGCCAAAGTGAAGAAGACCGAAACAGAGAAGAAGGCACCGGGGGGGGCCCGAGGCTTCGCCGCCGTAGGCGGCATGGAGGAGCTCAAAGAGCGCCTCCGGGAAGAAGTCATCGAACCACTTCGCAGACCCCGACACTATCGGCATTACGGTCTCACCATCCCCAACGGAATTCTCCTCTACGGCCCCTACGGATGCGGCAAGACCTTTCTCGCAGAACGGCTGGCCGAAGAGTGCGGGTTACACATGGTCAGGGTGCTTCCCTCAGTCATCGGCAGTTCCCTCATCCACGAAACCGCCCAGCGCATTGCCGCCCTCTTCAAGGAAGCCGCCAAGCAGCGCCCCTCCCTCCTCTTCTTCGACGAGATCGATGCCATGGCCCCCAGTCGGGCACATCTCGACGGCACCTCCGAGCACAAAGCCGAGGAAGTCAACGAACTCCTCGCACACCTGCAAGGGGCCGGCGACCGCGGCATTCTGGTGGTCGGGGCCACCAACTTGAAGTCCCGGCTCGATGCGGCTCTGCTGCGGCCCGGCCGCTTCGACCGGCACTATCACATCGGTCCACCCGATGGTCCCGGTCGCCAGGCAATCCTCGAGCTAACCCTCGCCAACCGCCCCGTGGACGAGGCACTCGATCTCACCCCGGTAGTCAGGCGCACCGAAGGTCACACCTGCGCCGAATTGAAACTGCTCGTAGACGATGCCGCCCGCCTCGCCCTGCACGCCGACCAGCCTATCGGCAGCTGGCACCTGGAACGGGCAGCGTCGACGCACCGGCGGTTGGTGTAGGGGGAAGAGCACAAACGATGGAGGAGAACCGCCATCACTCCCCGTGGTTATCGATGGCATAGCGCTGCTTCTGGCGTTGGGCCATGGCACCAAGTTCCTCCATGACTATTTCGCCCAGTCGATATTGGCTCAGGCCGGTCCAGCGGGTTGCTTTGCCCACCGCGATGAGGCTCTCTTCCAGCCTCTCAACTGCCTTGGCACCGGCCTCCTCGTAACCGGATTGGGCCGTTGCATCGTGGCCATAACCGAGCAACGCCAGCAGGACATCACCCTCATCGGCATCCACCGGCAGAGCAAACGCCCGAGGCCCAGCCGCCCGCTGAGCGGCGAAGCGGTCCCGGCCAATGAGCAATTGGCTATCGGCAAATCGGATTTCCGTTGGCCCAGAGTAAGTGAGCCGAGCCGTGACGTGTTTCATGGCCTCGCAATCAACCATAATGCCGTCCGCAACGGGCTGCCACACCTGGGCATCGAGCGAGCGAACGGCCCCCGACCACTCCAACCGGAGGTCCTCCCCAAAGAGCCAGAATGCCGACCCCAACTTCTTGCCCGGCGAGCTCTTCAACCAGCGCAGCGCACGCGTCAACTCCTTCCCGTCTATGGTTGCCAGATGCATGGTATCCCCCCCGTTTGAGAGGAGGATACAGGTGGGGGGCCGACAGATGGTGTCGGTGGGGAAACCCGTGCTTCGGTTTCTCTCCATTGCAGACGAACCAGAGACTTGCTCACAGTGGGTTACGCTATGGGATTACACACCAGACAGTGGGGTCCAGCTTACTGCGGCTGGTCGTTGGTGACGCAGTGAATGCCGCCGCCGTTGTACCAGAGTTCCATGGTCTCGATGAGATGGACGGTGCGGTTGGGGAAGAGGCTGGAGAGGGTTGCCTTGGCTGAGGCATCCCAGACCTCGTTGCCAAAGGCCATGGCGGCGACGAAGCCGTTGCCCACGAGCCAGTTCATGTACATGGCCGGCAGGTCCTCGCCCCGATATTTGATGGTGCCTGGGATATCGATGCGAACGACTTCGAAGCCGGCATGGGCCAGGGTCTGGGCCGCATCTTCCAGGTCTTTGGAGTTGGGGTCGCCGGGGATGAGTGAGCGGGCGACGGCAACCGTATTCTCATCAACGAACCTGACAACTCCGTCGACGTGGCCGGTAGTACCATCGGCGGGATCGTGGCCGTGGACCCAGATGACCTGCTTGGCCCCCAGACGCTCGGCGAAGAGCGCGGCGGTGGCAGCCTTGTCCCAACCGGGATTGCGATCCGCCTGGCAATCCCAGCCGAGGATCAGAGTGCCCTGCCCGTTGGCCTCGAGGTTGCCCCGTTCCAGGATGTAGTCGTTGTAGTCGACGTAGGGCAGGTGGAGCAGGGCAGCAAGAACCGACGGGACCGCGTCATCCAGCAGGGACGGCACCTCCGCCCCGAAGTTGCCGCCCCAGCCGTCAAAGCCCCAGTCTTGCAGTTCCAGGCTGTCGTTACCGAAAACATAGATTGGCCCGTTGTCGCGCAACCAACTGTTGTCGTAGCCGACGTGGTGGTAGGTGACGTCATCGGGGTCACCGCCGAATTCGGCGATGCGTGTCCGAGCGTCCTGCTCCAGGCTACTGTCGAGGGTCAGGAGGTGGACCGGCTGGTACTGCTGCACCACCCCGACAATGCGAGCAAAATCCGGCCGCAGCGAGGCCTCCCACTGCGTCGGCCACTGCATCCAGGTGGCCGCTTGCTGCTCCCACTCGCCGGGCACGCGCCGCAGCGCCGGCAGGCTGGAGTCGAAGGCCAGGTCAGGAAAGACCACGTCGGCGCCGGCGATATCAGCCGAGTCCGTGACGACGTCCTCAGCATCCGAAGTAATGCGGCTGTCGGCAGCATCCAGCCCGCCAGCCTCGACATCGGCGCCGGTCGATGTTGAGCAGGCCATGCAGGCCACCATGAGGAGTACCGGGATTGCAGTTGTTTGCACAGTATTCATTGGCTGAGTCTAGCCTATCAGATCTGTGATGACCAGTCGGCGGTCTACAATCGAGGCAATTGCGCGGTACCGTGATTCCCAGGTCATCGTGAGCGGAGCGCAGCGTAGTCGAACGATCTCCCCGCACCACCCGTGTCTTTGCCGTACCCCGCCCCACCCACACTCCTACAATCAGACTCCAGGTGCCCCTTGTGATAGTGTCTTATCTGTCATAATACGGTGCATCTAACAGATGCTTGCAGAGCAACTGCCTTGTCCGGCATAATCGCTCCGGGACATGGTCGGAGGTGGTAACAGTGATAACTACGACAAGGCTGGGCATCGCCACAGCAGTGGCTCTTCTTGCCCTCGCGGGAATCGGCTGCAACGACGAGATGGAACAGACCCCATGCAAAGGGGGGGGATTCCTCATCGAGTTGCCGGCCATGGAAGGCACCTACGTCTATTGCCGCTTGCCATCCGGCGTCCCCCATGGCGAGTACCGCATGGACGATAGGTACGGAAAGACGGTGGTTGCCGGGGCCTTCGACAACGGACTGGCCACCAGCACATGGACCTGGTGGCACGAGGGGGGACTGGTAGTTTCTCAGGAAGGCTCATACGCGCAGGGACTCGCCGATGGAAGCTGGCGAGGGTATGACGAGAACGGCACCTTGCGCTGGGAGCACCCCTTTGCCGGCGGCAACGGCTGTGGCCTCTGGCTTGATTTTGACGAACTGGGAGATGCGGTCAGTGAGGCAACCTATGCACCTTGCGACGGCAGCCCCGCCTGGGAGCCCCCCGAGGGCATCACCATGGCCCCGGCGACGACCGATGGCTGGGATGGCGTTGCGGGAGCTACTGGCGCATACAAAGACGACCAACGCACCGGCATCTGGACAACCTGGAACCAGTTGGGGGCGGTCATCGCTCAGGGTGCGTATGAAGGGGGCAAGCGAGAAGGGCCGTGGCACTTCTGGCGGGGCGACGGTATGCCCATTGAGGCCGGCTCATTTGCCGCCGACGAGCGAACCGGAGAGTGGACCGGGTGGTTCGCCAATGGTTTTCGGGAGTGGCAGGGCAGCTACAGCGCGGACCTGAAGACGGGTAACTGGAACAGGTGGTGGCCAGACGGGATCACCCGGTCCAACGAAACCTGGAAAGACGGGCTGCTGGACGGCTCATTTGAGGGTTTCCACCCCAACGGCAATGCGGAGAGCGCCGGCCCATACCGCGATGGACGTCGGCATGGCCACTGGACCAGCCAGTGGGACAATGGCCTGCCGGCCAGCGAGGGTGACTACATCGACGATTTCCGCGACGGCCTCTGGATGTGGTGGGACGATCACGGGCAACCGCAAATGGAAGGGGCGTATGTGATGCAGAACCCGGTGGGCGACTGGAAGATGTGGGTAATCGACACCGCCACCGGTCTGAGAATGGTCGGGGTGGGCTCGTATGCCATGGGCATCATCAATGGCATCTGGACCTACACGTGGGAAACTGCGGGGACCTTGGAGTCAGAGATACTTTACATCGACAATCTGCGGGAAGGCCCCTGGACCAGCTACTGGCCCGATGGCACAGTCCGCACGATTGGTTACTTCCTGACCGGACTGGGAGAGTACACCTGGCAGTACTTCTATGAGAACGGCCAGATGTCAACGGAAGAGAGCTACCACCAGGCGCAACGTTTTGGTTGGAGCACGAGTTGGTATGAGGACGGCAACAAGAAAGCCGAAGGGAAGTACCACATGAACTACAAGCAAGGAGTCTGGACCTACTGGGACGAAGAAGGCAATGAGACATCCGAAGAATTCGATGACTGGGGGTACCCGAAATGAGGACCACCTTGTCGATAGCGCTGCTTCTGGTGGGTCTGGTGGCAGCCACCACTCTGCAGGCTCAGGATCTCTATTCAATTGACGGCGTCTACATGACGACCATCGCAGGCTCCAAAACCCAGTCACCCATCGGATTGGATACGGATGGTTACCTCTACCAGGGGTTCTCCGGGGGGGGGCTCACCAAACCGATCGCCTGCCATGACACCAATGATCTGGAGGCCGCGGAAGTGGTACCCGAACTGACCGCGGGCACATATGTGGCGGCGATGCGTTGGGACCACTCAGGAGTAGCTACCTTCTCCTGGGGTACCGAGGGGCGCTTCCTTGGTTTCTTGAAGTGTGATGACGGCGACGGCAACTACATCTTCGAAGATCTTGGAAAGCATGACATTGACCTTCATCCGGACTCCCTCATCATGGCCCCGGACAACGCCTTCTGCTTCATCTCCGGGGAAGGCCTGAGATGCGTCATCCCCGATCCCAACCAGGAGACATCGCCATCCGAATTGCGCATCGACCTGGCTCACGTTGACGCCACCGTACCGGTGGATCCGGGACTCGCTGGTGACGCGAGCCCGTGGGATGTGGTCGAGGAGCCAGTGAAGCAGTGGGAGCTGCGCTCTGTGGTCTGGTTGCCGGATGGTCGCCTCTTCAGCCTGGTGGCGGTGCGCTTCATCGGCACTTCCACCTCCAAGAAGAAGTTCTACACAGACCTCATGCCCTACGTTCTGGAACACCACCCGGATGGTTCCATCGACGTCATCGTCAAGCAGCCGCGGCCTGCGGCGCCGGGCGCGGTGTGGATGTGGGGTGACAAACATTCCCAGTACTACAACCCCCTCTTCTTCGCCGAACAACTGGTCTACAGTTCCCAGTTGAATGCTGTGCTGGCGTGGCCCTATGTCTACGGTGACTACGCCAACAAAACCTTGAAGAAGGGGGACTGGATAGGCCCCGGGGGGGCCGGCGGCAATGGTTTCCTCACAATTCCCTTTGACTATGACGACACGTCATATCTCTCGATGCTCCACGCCCGATTGGACGGCAAAGTGAGGCCGGTGGACAGCACCAAACCACTGATCGCTCTCCCCGGAGGGGAATTGGCATTTGTCTTTGGCAACTATGGTGAAGACACGGTCCACCCGGTCCACTTCAACCTGGACAAGCTGGACATGGATACTGACGGACTCTCCTACAACGAGGAGTTGGCTGCAGGAAGCAACGATTACACCATCGCCTCGGACTGGGGAACCACGGCAGATGGCCTGGAAGTGAAAGTGACAGGCACAGACCCTGCCTACATTGGTGACGATCCCGCGCCTTTTCGACCTGGCAGGTTCACCTATGTAGAGAGCGGCCTGGTGCAGAGATTCTTCGACAGGCTCGGGCTGACGGAAGAAGTCGCTTCGGGGTTGCTGGGGGGCACCTCAGCATACGGGCCCATGTGCCTGAAGCAGAAGGGCGATACTATCGACTGCATTCTGGACGACGGTGTCTCCCGGATCTCCTTGCCCGTACCTTACGGAGCAAGGGCGAAGTTCGATTCCACTGGTCGCTATCTTCTCTACGAAACGGACGCCGGTATCTACCGTGTCTGGCTGGATGATGGGCGGCAGGAAGAGGCTGTCAGTACAGAAGGCATCGTTCTTGCGCTAAGCGAAGTGCTGCCCCCGGAAGAGATGGTTTTTGATGCCTTCACCCTGGACTTCTTCCCGGCCACTGACGAGCTCTTCTTCGTCAGCTACAAGCAGTACGTCCAGGTCGGTCAGGATGCCTGGGAGGAGTTCTTCGTGGTCGCCTTTGTGGACGGCCAGGAGCCCAAGATCGTTTACGACCACCAGTTGGCGCGCTGTGACAGCGGCTTGGGACATTGCGACCCGACCATGGAAGGAATCGAAGACCTCCCGGCTACAACCGTCCACGATATGCTGCTAAACGGTATTCGGGCCGCCGGCTATATCCCCGAAGTCGATCGCCTGCTCCTCAACGTGGCCGGCATGTGGGGACGTTACTACGTCGGATTGCACGCCACCGAGCCACCCATGGTCATGGTCGGCCCTAATTACCTCAAGGGCGGCGGCGAAACCAACGGCATGCCCTCTTTCATCCAACCGACCGGTTACGACGACTACCTCGTGGGCTACGGCTTCATGGATGGCTGGCTGGGGGCCCGCAACGACTCCCGGATTCAGGGAATCGGCGGTCTTTATCCATCGGCCATCTTCTGGGGCGGAATGGTGGTCAACGTCCTCGAGGATGGCATC
>CALGBT010000265.1 GCA_937884235.1 uncultured Pseudomonadota bacterium | reverse complement strand
TGCTGGTGATTGGGAATATGGTTTACCTGTGGAAACCTCGTGCGGTCACTTTCACGGCGGCGCTAGCGATGTTCCTGACGGCTCAACTGGGTATTATGGGGGCCGAGTTTTCCAGGGAGATGGCGCGCAAACCGTACGTGATCTACGACACTTTGTACTCCAATGGCCTTTGGAAGCATCAGGCTAAGAAGGCCGATTACCTGGGGCAATCCTACCTTGGACTGGTGCGCTGGCAACCAGACTTGGTGCCGCTGGGCGATCGTCACGGCGAATTTGTCTTTCGCTTACAGTGCGCCAGTTGTCACACGCGTTACGGCTATCGTCAGTTGGCCAGTCGGACCGAGGATTGGTCCGGGGCCTTCGGCTACAAGTGGCTCGGGTCAATGCACGAGCAGGGGGTGATGCCCCCGTTCACCGGCAACGGCGACGATCGAGCTGCGCTGACATCCTATGTCATGTCTTTGAGCGGGAAGGTGGTCTCGCCCCCGGAGATTCTGTCCGACGTGGCCGCTGAGAAGCCGGCGGTAGTCGCTCCCGGCAAGGCACCGGCGGAGGTGGTGCGATGAGTTATCTGACCGGCCTGACATCGTTGCTGGGAACCCTGCCCATCCCCACGCCTGACCCCCTCGGCTATCCGGTACCGGTGTGGGTTTTAAAGAGCCTCACCTACTTGACCCTGACGCTCCACTATCTGGCAATGCAATTCACGCTGGGCGGGGCGTTGTTCTATCTTTGGATTGGTCTCCGGAAGCCGGCTGAGGGGGGCCGTATCCAGTCCTACCTTGGGGGCAGTCTGCCACTGGGGTTCTCCTATCTGGTGACTCTCGGGATTCCTCCCCTGCTTTTTGTGCAGGTCCTCTACGGCCAGTTCTACTATAGCTCGTCGGTGCTGATTGGCGCCTTCTGGATTCTGGTAGTGCCTCTGCTGATTCTGGCTTACGGGCTCTTCTATCTGCACAAACTGACACGGCGTGATCGACCACAGGGGCAGGCGTGGGTTATCAGCGTGGCGTTGCTGGCCATGCTGACCATCGCCTACATCTACAGCAACAACTTCACCCTGCTGCAAACCCCTGAGCGGTGGCTGGACATGTATGTGGCCCATCCGGCCGGTGGCACCTTGAACTTCGGTGAGCCGACGCGGATGCCCAGACTGGTCCTGCTGCTCTCGCCGGCGCTGGCCGTGGCTGGCCTCGGTTTGATGGTCGCTGGTTCTTTCTGGTATCGGCGTGGTCAGGAGGAGATCGGGGCAGCCTTTCAGCGGCAAGGCCTGGGGGGATTGGTCGTGGGCACCGCGCTCTCCCTGGCCGGCGGTTGGTGGCTCTTCGCACGCTTGCCTGAGAGGGTGCTCGTGGGCTTGCAGGGCAACCAGCTTGTGCAGGTCGCCCTCTATGCCGGCCTCGGTCTGGCAGGTCTGGCCGTAGTTGTCGGCGCGGCCTCCTACCGCGTTCGCAGTGGCCGTCTGCCCCTGGTCGGGGCACTCCTGGCGGCGCTGGCGATTGCCGCCATCGTCATTGTGCGGGACGGGATCAGGGATGCCTATCTGGCGCCAGTCTTCTCCACCGCGTCGGTGCCTGTGAACGCGCAGTGGGGGCTCTTCTTCGGCTTTGTGGGGACACTGGTTGTGGGGGGGCGCTTGTTCTGTTCCTCACTCTCGCTGTGATCCGGAATCTCCTGCGAGACTGACATGAACCACACTGCACGGTCTTGCGGCGTGGTTTTGCTGGGCATGGTGGCATTGACCATGGCCTGTGGCGAGGCGACGTCCGGCGACTCGCAGGCCGACGTTCAGCCGGTGGCTGATCAGGAGGCCAATGACTCAGAGGTGTTGGCGCCGCCTGTTCCCTTCGACTGGTGCGACCCTCTGACCCCACCGGACTCCGTGTGCTTCGCCGCCAAGCGAGACCCTAATTCCGACGGGATTGCCCTGGCTCTGGCCATCGCTGAAAAGCAAATGGACCTGCACCCGGCCCCGAGTTTGGCCTGGAACTGGGAGGAAGCGGTGATGCTGCTGGGCTTCCTCGAACTGTACAAGGTGACGGGCGAGGAACAGCTGCTGGAATACTGCAAGGCCTATGTGGACCACCACGCTGCTGCGGGTTACAAGATGGGAACCAGCGATACCTGTGCCCCGGCGGGGGTGGCAGTCTGGCTCTACCATTTCACTGGTGACGACAGCTATCGTGCGGTAGCGGAGGATGCACTGACCTATCTCTACGAGGAGGCCAGGCGCACTGAGGAGGGGGGCATCAGCCACCTCGGTATTGTCGATATTGTCACCCTCTGGGTCGATTCACTCTTCATGTTCGGGAATGTTTTCATGGGCTGGCACGAGACTTCGGGTGACGTGGTGGCCTTGGCCGCCATGGGCGAGCAGCTGTCCATCTTCGCCGACCTCCTTCAGGACGAAGGGGGATTCTACACTCATGCCTACCAGTGGATCATCCAACAGACCCCCGATGTTTACTGGTCTCGGGGCAATGGCTGGGTTGCGGTTGCTGGGGCGAGCTATCTGCGGTTGCGGGCGCTGCGGGGTGAAGACGATGGCGCGGCCCGGGCATCGTTGGGGAAGCTTGTGGCAGCTGCGGTGGCGACCCAGGATGTGGAGACGGGCCTGTGGTGGACCATTCTGAATCGCCCGGGAAAGGCCTATATGGAAACCAGCGGTGCGGCTCTGTTCGCTTACGGCATGGCTCGCGGCTGGCGGTATGGCTGGCTGGACGATGCGGTGCTGGAGAGCGTGGATGCGGCCATGGTCGGGGTGGTGGGCCGCATCACTCAGGACGAGGAGGGCCGCCCGGTGGTGACCGGTATCTCCGGGCCGACCACGGCGGACAAACTGGAGGTCTATCTGGGAATCCCCGTAGCGGACGATCTCCCATTTGGAATAGGTGCAGTGATTCTGGCCCTGGTTGAAACGTCGGGCCTGCCATAGTCGTTACGAGCCACGACCGTGAGGGGCCGTTCTTCTGCGAGGAAGCGATGCATAGAAAAGCAAGCCTCATCCTCTGCCTCATCTTCTGCCAGTGTTGTGGTGGTACGGACCAGAAGAACATGGCGACCGACATGGTGACCCCGACTGAGGTGGTCGACGCCGATACGATTACGGCCGTTGACGGGGAGGATTTGTCACCGGCCGATGCCGCAGTCGATGCCGGCACCCAGTGGCAGTCAATTCCCATCGAGCCGACTTCGGCATTTCTCGAGCGAAAGGCTGCCTACTTCGAAGGCTGTCTTGGTAGCGGCGGGCCGGGACTGGGTGGCTTCTATGGGCAGGTGTGTCGGGTGGCTGGGGGGGGGGACGAGTACAACCTTCCGGAAATCGACAAGGCCCTGGAGAAGGTTGACGCCCGACTCGATACCGCTGATTTCCGGGTGGCCGGGCTGGTTCGGCTG
>CALGBT010000264.1 GCA_937884235.1 uncultured Pseudomonadota bacterium | reverse complement strand
CGACTGCTTTCGGGTCTCTTGTTGCCGGGTCTCGCTCGACTCGTGATCCAGTTGGGGCAAGACCAGTTTCTCTGCGTGCAACCCGAGACTGGCCGCAAGATGTGTCATGGCCTTGTCACCCAACCAACCCTCACAGGCCCAGTGTGCCGTGCAGTCTTCCCCGGTGTTGATCATGGGTGCAAAGGCGTTGGTGGAACGGCAGTAGACGGTGCCGTACGCGGTATCGGTTGCGAGGCCGAAACACGTGGCTGCAGCGATCATCGCCATGCTGAACGAGTCGTCGACGTGATCGTTGCCCTTGAGTTCAAAGGTCGCAAGCTCGGGCCGGGAGCGGGGAGACATGGTCGGACCGGTAGGTGTTTGCATGGGGGTCTCCGACGAAAACGGCCGACTGACATTCGTAGTGGTGCGGCAGCCCCACGTCGGCGCGAAAGCACATGCGATGGCTATGTTCAGAATAGGGTGTCGAGTTGACATGGTTTCCATCCCCTACGGCTCGGGACATGGGGGTCCAAAGCGTGATCACTAGACCATGCCACCTCAACCTGCAAAAAACAACGGCGGACCGAACCGTAAAGGCTTCTGTCACAATGACCAGGAGCAGAGAAACACGCCAGGATGACGCAATCGTTACACCATTTTACATAGGTTGGCTAGACATAGTATGACACTACTTCACGGATTCTAAGGTGCCATTCCCACGCAATCAACTGCTGATGTGGATATTGCGACTCCATATATGCCTCTTTGAGCTTTTGAGACTGTTCTTCCTATGGCGTCAGAACTGCGTCTTCGGCTGCTTGCTGGGGCGCGGGCTGACCAGCGGGGAGGAAGGCGTCCCGTTGCTCCTTAGATCAAATCGTCGTGAAGATAGCTTTTACTTTAAGGATATTAAAATGGAGCTAATCATTCATCAAATGGCTGTAGACAAACATCTTCTGCATGTACGTCCCCAATTCCAGCATGTACGTCCCCAATTCCACCAATTCCATCATGCAGGCGTCAGAGTCTCCCGGGTGCATGGGGCGTAGGATGACGTCTAAGACAGTCATCGACCAGCCTCCCTCCACTACCCACGGTTCACCGCCTCGGGTCTGGTAGCAAGGATCAGCGCAGGCCGAGGACATCCTGCATATCGTAGATACCAGGTTGAGCATTGGCCAGGAAGCTGACGGCCCTCAGGGCTCCCTTGGCAAAGGTCTCCCGGCTTGATGCCCTGTGGGTCAGTTCCACTCTCTCGCCGTCGGCCGCAAAGATGACGGTGTGGTCCCCGACAACATCGCCGCCGCGAAGGGCATGCATGCCGATTTCGCGGCGCGTGCGGGCTCCCACCTGCCCGACCCGGCCATGGACCGTGTCTTGAGCGTAGTCTCGGCCCGTTGTCGAGGCCAGGATTTCGCCCAGCCTCACGGCCGTTCCCGACGGTGCGTCTTTCTTGCGATTGTGGTGCATCTCCACCACCTCGATGTCATAGTCGTCACCCAGCAAGGGGGCCACTTTGGCGCATAGCGCGAACAGCAGATTCACGCCCACGCTCATGTTCGGGGCGACCACGAGGCGTCCTCCCCCGGCGGCCAAATCGTGTAAAACCGAGGTTTGGGCGGCACTCAACCCCGTCGTCCCGATGACGGCCGCCGCACCAGCGGCCACGATGTCGGGAATCACCGCCATAGTGCTCTCCGGGGTCGAGAAGTCGATGACCGCGTCCGTGGTGTCGAGGACGGTCCTGATATTGGTGCCGATGGTGACCCCCAGTGGACCGATGCCGGCTACGACGCCTGCGTCCTGACCCACGACCGGACACCCGTCGTACTCGATGGCTCCGGACAGGGCCAAGTCATCACGCGCCGCGATCATGGACACAAGGATTTTGCCCATGCGTCCGGCCGCCCCGATAATCGCCGTGCGGATCATGGTTCCTCCTCTTCATCCTGGGGCTCTTCCTCGTCTACGGCGGGAGCATTCTCAGGTGCCGGGGGTGCAATGTCCTGGCGCAGATCGCGAAAATCACCTTTGGTACCCTTCAGGTAGACATCGTAGCTCTTGAGCACCTCAACGGCGCGCTGCAGTTGCGCATCGACGACCTTCTTGCCGCTGCCGTTTTGGGCGTCGAAGATAGCCTGGTATTCATCCTTGCTGAGTTTCACTTCGATATCCGGCTCGATACCGTGCTCATGGATGACCCTGCGGCTGGGGGTGTAGTACATGGCTGTGGTCAGGCGCAGTGCGCTGCCGTCCGGCAAAGGGATGACGTTCTGCACCGAGCCCTTGCCGAAGGTCTTCTCGCCGATAAGGATGGCTCGGCCCCAGTCTTTCAGGCAGCCCGCCATGATCTCGGAAGCACTGGCGCTACCGCCATTGATGAGAATCGCGATGGGGCATTCCTTGAAGCGGTAGGCCCGTTTGCGGGTCCTGAACTCATGCTTCTGTGATGGGCGGCGTCCCTCGGTCGAGACGATAAGCGTATCCGGGGCCAGGAAGAAGCTGCACATCTCGACCACCGTCGGCAGCAGTCCTCCCGGGTTATTCCGGAGGTCAATCACCAGAGACTCAACCTGCTTCTCCGCCAGGGTCTCCAGGGCGGCACGCAGTTCGTCTGCTGTTGGGTCGCTGAACTGGGTGACCCGAACATAGCCGATGGATGTGCCCGGCAGAACCTTAGTATCGTTGACACTGTGGACGGGGATGATGTCCCGCTCGATGGTGTAATCGTTGGTTGCGTCCGTACTCGGGCGGTGGACCGTGATTGTTACTTGAGTCCCGGGCTTGCCGCGCAACAGTTTGACGTCGTCTCCGGGGGTCATCCCGGTCGTCGGGTTGCCCTCGATCTTGATCGGCCGACCGTCGTAGCTGGTGACCACAAGGGGCAGCGCGACGCCGTCGATCTCCATGGCGGTGGCGAAGTGCTGGTGCACGCCGGGGGTCTGGCCGACGGGACGATGGGCATAGGGAAGGATCTTCTCCTCGGGCCAACGGCAAGCGG
>CALGBT010000263.1 GCA_937884235.1 uncultured Pseudomonadota bacterium | reverse complement strand
CCACCGTCACACTCACCGCAAGACCCTCCGCAGCCATCGTCGCCACACTCCTTGCCAGTGCAATCGGGTGCGCACCCCTCGTCAGGGGCCACCGTCGAGTCCGCATCGGCAGGAGGCTCCCATACATCGAGCTCCACGACCTCCGCAACGTCAACAGGCACCATCGCATCCACATCTGCAACAACATCGGGCTGCCCCTTGTTGTCGATGGAACCTTCATCCTTGGTACCACCACCGCAAGCCGCTACCGTGAACGCGAGAAATAGCACCGCAAGTCCATTTTCATTGCGCACTTCTGCACCTCGAGATCGCTGTTTGCCGCCCAACCATGACCACTATGGCGCTGCGATATTACAATGTTTCCCGCGCGCACACAAGGGGCAGAAGACCGCTGGAGGCAATTGCGCTGTGGCCCCCAAAGTGTCGCCCTGAGCGCAGCGTAGCGGAGTCGAAGGGTCTCCGTGCACCACCTGTGGCTTGCCGTTGTTCGCCCCCCCCATACCCAAACACAGCACCGCCTGTAAAGGCGGTGCCGCCTTTCTCACACCACCCAATCACTCAATCCAGCGCCCCCCTTTTCCCACCGGTCATCCCGCGGCCGGCCGACGGCCGGCGAGGGATCTTCGGGCACCACCCGGTCTCTTCTACGGCACTGCCAAGCCACGCAGAGATCCCTCCGGCGGCAGGCCGCCGTTCGGGATGACATTGCCGAGTGTGGAGACCGGAACTCAAGAATCAGATCAGGGATGCGCCCAAGACCGCGGGCTACAACTGGAACGCGTTGAGATGAATCTGGTTCGCAGTGCGAATATACGTGTTCTTGAAATTGTCCAGCACCAGGGTGTGCGTCAGATGAGGAGAGGTCTGAGAGCCCTGGGCAACACCCGCCGTGTTGACTCGGGTCAGGCCGTGGAACTTCGTCTGGTGGCAAGGCCCGTCCTGCGCCAGCACGTATGGCACCAGGAACTCACCACCGACACTGGGGATCTTGGCGTTGTTGTCACGGAAGGGGTCGAAGCAACTGCCCGCGGTCGGACCCACCTCGGCAAAACCCTTGGTGGTGCCGTTCTCGTCGTAGGTCCGGGCCAGGAACTGGGCATTGCCCGACGAGGTCGCCCAGACCACCAGAAAGCGGCCGGCCGCATCCATCCCGACGTTGTGCGACATGTACCAGGAGCTGGGCGGCGTTCCCTCCACCACCACGTTGGCCTTATAAACATCACCGGCCCCATCGAAGAGCCAGAAACGCACCGGGTCGCCGGCATGCCCCTGACAGGTGACCACGCCCCGGCTGCCATTGTTCTGCACCGCCATCTGCAAACCGTAGTTGTGCGTGCAGTTGGCGAAGTTGGTGGCCGGTTTCTTGGCCTGTCCATCGGGCCCCAGAATCAGCAGAAACATCTTCTTGTCCTTCCCCATCCAGACGAAGTAGGCATTGCCCTTCTCGTCCATGTCGATGGCCCGGGGCTCATCCATGGTCTCCTCGGTATCAACCAGGAAAGCCGCAGTTACCGGCTCGCAGTTCCCATTGTAAAGCCGAGCCATACCTCGTCTACTCGCCCAGTCGCCAGCCACCGTCTGATGGCGAGCGAGAATCGCCCAGTATCCGGTGGACCCGGAGACTCCGACATAGACCGTCTCCACGTTGGCCCCCGCCGCGGCCTCAAAAATGGTGAACTTGCCGCCGTTGGGCTGCCGGTCGGCACGATAGCACTGTGCCACCACCTTGCTTCCCTCGCGCCCCACCGCCACCAGCCGACCGTCATAGGCCACATCGTAGTCATCGGGGGTGAAGGGCAGCGTGTATGTGAAGCTCTCGTACTGACACGACTCGTTGCAGCCGTCGCCGGGCAAAATACCACCGTCGTCGCAATCCTCGCCGGCATCCACCACGCCGTTGCCGCAGCACTGGGAGGCGATGTGCACGCAGCCAGTGAGTGGTTCGCAGGAATCCTGAGTGCAATTGATGGCATCATCGCAATTGAGAACGGCCCCACCAAGGCACTTCCCGTCCGCGCACTTGTCGTCACCGGTGCAGAGGTTGCCGTCATTGCAAGGGTCGACGTTGGGCGCCGTTTCGCATCCCACCGCCGGATTGCACGAATCGTCGGTGCAGACGTTCTGGTCATTGCAAACCACCGCCACGCCGGCCAGGCACTGCGCATCCTGACAGTAGTCCCCGTCGGTGCAGGCGTTGCTGTCATCGCACGCCGCCTGGTTGGCAATGTAGATGCAGCCCTGCCCGGAGCAGGAATCATCGGTACAGGGATTGCCGTCATCACAACTCGCCGGGGTCCCGGGCTTGCACTCGCCGGCCAGGCAGTAATCGTTGACCGAGCAAG
>CALGBT010000262.1 GCA_937884235.1 uncultured Pseudomonadota bacterium | reverse complement strand
AGCAGGGCCTGGATACCCTCGACCTGCGCCACCGCTGCCTCGAGCTTTTCAAAGTCACCTCCACCGATGGCCGTCCGACGGTCTTCTTGATGGGCCAGCAGATTCTGTAGTTTGCTCCTCCCCGCGCCCATGCTACGCTGTGATTGCGGGAGCGGAAGATGGGCAAGAAGAAACCACGCAAGAAGAAGAAACTGCCAGTAGCTACGCAGCCAGTGCGCCCCCCGGTACCGGCAGCTTCGGCGGACGAGCCAGATTTCAGCGGGCTGGGGGCCCCGTCGGGTATCGTCATGTCGGGGGTAGCCTATCTCGCCGGGAGCTATCTGGTGGAGCTGCTGCCAAAACACAAGAAGCGGTGGCAGGAGATTCTCCGCAACAATCCCGTCAGTGAAGCAGTCAAGGAGGATGCCCGGCTCATCGAGCAGGACCTCATTGAGCGGTCGAAGCGGGGACCAGGGCGGCCGCCGAAAGCAGCGGAGCCATTGCCGCACCCCAACACCTTACCAGTCATGCGAGCGGTGCGTGATTACATGATTGACCACCCTGGGTCGGTGGACACGTCCCGAAAGCGAGCCTTCTACAGCAATGGCTTCAAAGCTTTTGTGCTGGAGATGCTTGTCGAGGGCGGTCTGGCCTACGACATGACGGCGGAAGAGGCTGCTTACGCGGTCGGCGTCTCCGTCCATACACTCAATTCATGGATTTACAAGCGGCGCCCTTGAGCGCCCACTGCAGTTGCAATTTGGAAAGGAGCTAACCGATGAAGCAAGATGGGTCGGTGGCCTCGTCCTCGCGTCATTGGCAGGCCGCGATAATCCTGCGAGCCAGGCAGGAACTGGCGGCGCTCAATCTGGCTCCCGATGCCGATATGGAGGAGGTGCTTGAAGCGACTGGAGCCTCGCGGTCGAGGACCTACGGTCTGGCCGCCCGGTTGCCGGAGTACTTACCGGATCGTGGCGTCGGGCGTCCACGCAAGGATGAGAGCAAGGAAGATGTGTCCGCACTGCGCCTGGAGCTGCAGGTGACCTGGCTGGTGCGGGGTCATATGGCATTACATCCGGGGGCAGTAACGAAGCGAGACGAGCGGGTCCAGTACAGCGACGGCTTTCGGTCCTTCGCCTTGGACCTCGTCGGGCCTGGAGGGGAGGCACAAGCCTTGACCGCAAAGCAAGCAGCGCATGCCCTGGGGATCTCCGTCCACACCCTTAACTCCTGGCTGCACCACGGACCGAGCAAGCTCAGGAAGGCAAAGGAAGAGGCTCCGGCGACAGAACCGGCGCCTCCAGGAGAGCCGGCCGGTGCGAACTGGCCACATGAGGTCGAGGCAATCCTGTCGTTTTGGAAGACCTGGGAAGGAAACCTCACCGGCTTCTGCGACGCGATGGCCGACAAGGGTATCAAGATGTCCCGGGGGATCATCGAGCAGGTACTCTTCGCCACAGGCGAGCGGGACCGCAAGCCGCATCAACGTCATGGCATGGGCAGCGAAGTCGTCCGTGGTGCGATTGAGCGCTTCTTCCCCAACGCTCAGGTGGCAACCGACGGGAAGTATGTCGAACTCACACTTGATGGCATCCGTCATCGCTTCTGCTGGCAACTGGTGACCGACGTGGCCACCGGTGCCTACCTGGGGTTTGACGTCCGGGACCAGGAGGACGGGGCGGGCTTTCTCAACGCTTACGAGCAGGCCAAGGTGACTGCCGGTAGCACTCCCGTGGCTGCGCTGCGGGACAACCGCGCCTGCAACGTCTCATCAGCAGTGGAAGCCGGGCTTAAACGGGACAACGTACTGAGCATGACCAGCCGCAAAGGACGGCCGCAGACCAATGGCACAACCGAGGGTGCTTTCAGCCTCTTCGAGCAGTCCATGCCGGACATCTTGCTTAGCAGCAGTAGCCACCGGGAAATGGCTCGAAGCATCATCAAGTACATCCTTACTGCATACTGCTCCGGTCGCAACCAGACTCCCCGCAAGCTTCTCCGCTCAACCACACCAGCAGAAGCGTTTTCACAGCCGTCGGTGGGGGATGGTGAGCGAGAAGAGGCCAGACAGCGTTTGGACAAACTGAACAAGCGAGCTCGGCGGACCGGAAAGCGGCGGGACCGGCGTCAGGAGCAACCGGCGGTGCGGAAACTGATGCACGAGCTGCTGGTCCGCATCGGTGTCGACCAACCGCGCAAGGGCACCATCGACAAGCTGGCGACTCTTGGACTGGATGCGTCGGCTGAAGCTGCGGGAATCGTCCTGGCCAAGCTGGACAACGGACTGGAAATTACCGGGGACCCCGAACGATACCTCCTGAAGATTGCCATCAACCTGGCCAATCGCAACGAGGACATCGCAGCCTTTGAGCATGTCCTAAGAATCCGGGAGAAGGCGGGCCAGATCATCCTCGAGCCTCTGCACAACGAAGACGCCCGTCTCCGGACCACCCTGTCCACCGAGAACTACCTCACAACCACCGCCGGCCTGGCCCTCGACGCTGACACTCGCATCGACCGCCATTTCTGGTGGCAACACACCCTCAACACCCTGGCGACGATGACCGGTGACAAACGAACCGAACATACCCGCCATCTGGCCAGGAAGGTCGCCACCAGATACGCCCTTCATTACCGGGAGCGCGACACCCTCATCGGCCAACTCGCCAGGGTCTCAACCGCACTACCAGGAGGCATGTAGAACCGAAACACGGGACAACCTCTTATTGACCACTTTCCTGCAGCCTGCCAACTGACTGGCAGCCTATCGCAAAACACCCAGGCAGCGAGCCAGCAAAGTCGACATTGCCCAGCCGAAATCAGCACTCAAGTCACTCCCGGCCTGTCCTCAATTAATTTGGTGATACAGGGTTGACAACCACA
>CALGBT010000261.1 GCA_937884235.1 uncultured Pseudomonadota bacterium | reverse complement strand
GGGTGCATCAAGACCCCGCCATATTCGTCCGCCATTCTCGGGGGGCTGACGCGTGACTCGATCATTCGTCTGGCTCGGGACCTGGGCTATCAACTGAAACCTCAGTCTTTCACCCGGGACGAGATGTGGCTGGCCGACGAAGTGTTCCTCACCGGCACCGCGGCAGAGGTTACCCCCGTTGTTGAGATTGACAACCGTGCCGTTGGCAACGGTAGGCCAGGACCTGTCACCCGCGCCGTGCAGCAGAGGTTCTTCCAAATGGTACGGGGCGAATGTCTTGAATATGAAGAGTGGATGTCTCCGTACACCGTCGAGTAGAAAGCCCTAGCGTCGACGCCAGACATCCTCATCCCGACCGATTTCCCGGGCTTCCATCAGCCGGTCCAAGTGCTTCCCAACCATCTGCTTTTCCCAGTATAGAATGACCGGTGCGAGCTGTGGGTGATGGTTCGGCGTGAAGGGGAATCTCCCCGCAATCTCATCCAGGGTTGCTGGATCCTGTGCGACCATGGCCAGGATCTGGTCGTCTCGCTCCTGGACCCTGCCGATGTACCTCTCCAGAGCCTGATCGACATTCTTGCGCAGAAGCCCCATGTGGCTTGAAACGACGGTCTGGGGATTGTACGAGCGAACGAGTGCCACCGAGGCTTCCAACTTGTCGATACTGGACTCCCGATGCCCATACCAGGGTCCATAAGGGGAGAGATCAATGTCGAAGAGCAACATCACACCTGAATGCTCTTCGTAGAAACAGTAATGGTCGTCGACGTGGCCAGGGGTATGCATGGCCAGCAACTTAACGCTACCCAGGTCAAAAGCAGACCGGCCATCATAAGTACGTGAAGCCGTCGCCGGTGTGAATCTCATGACCCCGAGCACGAGCTTCTTCCAGAGGGCGATCTCCGTCTCTCCTTCAACAAAGCGGGCTGCCAGCTTGTCGAGGTCACCAAAGCTCTCTGCCGACTCGGCGGGCACGAAGATTGGGGCAATGGCTGCCATACGACCGCAGCCCGCAATATGATCAGGATGGGTGTGGCTGATAATGACTATGTCCACGGGATGAGACTTGAGAAACTCCTTGAGCAGCGCAGGACCAATGCCCGCATCAAAGAGAATCCGCCTCTCAGCGTCGATGTAGACCGACTGGGCAAAAGGGAAACGACCGCTATTCTGCCCAGGGACGAGGTAGATTGATTCGGTGATCTGCAGCAATTCCAATTCGTCTCTCCGTGATCAGTGGGGCAATTACACCCAGGGTCGAATACTATGTCTCTAGCGGCCTTTCGTCAAAGCATGTTGCGAACGTCTATCTTCTCCTTCCGGCGAAGCATCTGCTGCGGAGTTGACCAACCCTGCTTGACCAAGGGTTTTCAAGCTGCCCCTATCCTCCAAACCACGGCACTTTCTTGCGCCGAAGGGATGCTACCATATCATCAATGAAGACCCTTTGCATGGAGAGGGGAGGACTGTGTCATTCTGGACCGACATCGCGCGCACACCTGGCGCGCCCAAAGCCGCCGACGCGCTCTATGTGCAGTTCCCCGGGAAGGACCTCTTTCTCGTCTGCGAGGCCGGCGAAGCAACCGGAAGTGCTGCCCAACTGGTGCCTACCGCGGTAGGAGCCATTGTCACGGGAGTTGCCGCATCCAATGCCACCAGCGGCCCTCGTATTCTTGACCAGGCTCTCGAAAGCGCCAATCGCATCATTGCCGAGGCCAAACGGTTCAACCCGCTGGTTGCGGATACTCTGGTTTCTGCCGCGGTGGTTCTGCGAGACGGTCAGGGTCTTCACTACGCTTCTGTCGGGTCCAACGCCATCTATTTGCGGGCCGGGGGTACCTGCCGCCGCCTCAACGAACCCGAGAGCGAGGCCCGTCACCTGGTGAGCGAAGGCATTACCGCTGACCCTCTCCCCGGAAGCGGGGAGGAGCTGAGCCGCCCTAGCGTAGGCCTCGGCCTGCCGCCCGACGTCTTCCGCGTTCGGCAGAGCAGCAGCTTCATGGAGCCAGACGACTATCTGCTGGTCATTATCGGTGGTCGTGCGGCAAGCCGCCTCGGCCCGGTTCACATTGCAACAACCTCACCGGTAGGGGATTCGTCACGCACCGCCGAGCGCCTGCTGCGGCAGGCCGGTATGCGTGCGGAGGATGGCAGTGCGGTGTGCGCAGCACATCGTGCCCACGATGTGCTGATCGGTGGTGATGGGCTTGTTCCGCACGCTCCGGACTCGGATGACGAGCCGATACATGTGCCCTGGAAGGCCATTGGCGG
>CALGBT010000260.1 GCA_937884235.1 uncultured Pseudomonadota bacterium | reverse complement strand
GTGGCCATATTTCTGCTGGCCGAGGTCAAGCCTGGCGGGACTGCTCACATGTTCCGGCACAAAGACGGTATCGGTGCCCGGCGCGAAGATGATGAGGTCTGGGGCCAGGGCGTCTGCGTGCTCCCGGAGGAGGGCGAGGATTCCTTGCGGGGCAACGCCAAAGAGACTGAGGTTGAAGACTTCCACGGGTCGGTCTGCCGCGGAGTTGATAGCAGCCTCGAGGAGGACGGGGTAAGGCTCGTCGTCCGAGACGCCGAAGCCGAAGGCGACACACTCCCCGACGACGATAATGCGAAAGCTGCCGGCTGCTTTCGCGGGGCCGAAGTCGCGGCCTCGAAAGCCTTCATCGTTGGTGGTGAAGGAGAAGTTCATCCACGTGCGAATGGTTTCCTTGTGTTCGAGCTTGTCGGGAATCCAGTGGGGACGGTCGGGGTGCTCCACCGCTACTGTTGTCATGGGTGAAAGTCGGATCAGTTGCTCCACCTGAGAGTTTTGCCGCTGGTGTGGGCGACGGTAAAGAAACTCCCATGCCAGTAGGCTGCTGAGAACGATGATGCCGACAACCAGGAACCAGGTGAGGGGCTTCCGCCAGTCCATCAGGGGGTGCTCGAAGGAGTGCGGTTGGTGGGCACGTAGTGCGGGTGGACTTCCTCCTTGATGACATAGCAGTCCTCCATGACAAGACGGTCCATGTCGGTGTTGAGGAAGCACTCGAGAGCATCGCCATAGTCGCAGACGATGGGCTCACCGCGGACGTTGAAGGAGGTGTTAAGCACGCAGGGAACACCAGTCTTCTCGCCGAAGCGAGCAATAACGTCGTAGTATCGCGGGTTCTGCTCACGTGTGATGGTCTGCAGGCGAGCGGTGCCATCCACGTGAGTGATGGCCGGGAGGACGTCAATCTTGTCCGGCCGCGTGTCTACTACGAGCAACATGAAGGGACTCTCCAGCGCGGGCGTGAAGAGCTCTCCGACCCTGTCCGCCAAGACCGTGGGCGCAAAGGGGCGGAAGTGCTCGCGGTGCTTGACCCGGGCGTTGAGGGTATCCTTCATGTGGTGCATGGTGGGATTAGCCAGAATGGAGCGGTTGCCCAAGGCGCGCGGCCCATATTCCATACGGCCTTGCATCCAGCCAACGATGAGCCCGTCTGCGAGATCCTGCGCCACTCGGTCGAGCAGCTCACTGTCGTCTTGATAACGTCGGTAGGGAATGGCGCGGCGCTGCAGAAAACCCTCGATCTCATCTGCGGGGTAGGCGGGTCCGAGATAGGCGTTGCGCATAGACCAACGGCGAGGCTGATTCTTCACCTGATGATAATAGTAAAGGGCTGAGCCGAGGGCCCCGCCATCGTCGCCCGAGGCGGGCTGAATGAAGATATCTTCATAGGGTAGCTGCTCCATAATGAGGCCGTTGGCTACACTGTTGAGACCAACTCCGCCGGCGATGCAAATGCGCGTCAGGCCAGTCGTTTCATGCAACTTCCTGGCGGCGGTGAGGACCAGAGTCTCGGTGACCTTCTGCAGACTCGCAGCCATGTTCTCATCACGCTTGGTCAACTCAGACTCGGGTTCCCGGGCGGGGCCGAACTCGCTGCAAAACTTCGGGCTGAACATGACGAGGTCTTTGTAGAACGAGAAATAGTCGAGGTTGAACTCAAAGCTGCCATCTTCCTGGACCCGCAGCACGTTATTCATGAGGGCATCATAGAAGACCGGCTCACCGTAGGAGGAAAGACCCATGACCTTGCCCTCGCCACCGTTGACGCGGAAGCCGAGGAAAGCCGTAATTGTGCTATACAGCAGGCCGATGCTGTGGGGATAGCGCAACTCGTGGGTAAGGTTGATGCGGTTGCCCTTACCAGTCCCCTTGCACATTGTGGCCCATTCGCCCACGCCGTCCATGGTGAGAATGGCCGCTTCTTCAAAGCCAGACGAGTAGAAAGTGCTCGCCGCGTGTGCATAGTGGTGGTCGGCGAAGGCAATCTCGCCCTGGTAGTCGAGATTCTCTCGAATCATGCGTTCAATGAAGAGCTTATACTTGACCCACAAGGGCATTGAGTCAGCAAAGAGGCGGTATCCTTTGGGGAAACCCTCGGCACTCATGGTGACGATGCGCTCAAACTTCTGCAGCGGCTTCTCATAGAAGATGATGGCGTCGAGGTCACCGACGCCAATGCCGCCCATGCCCAGGCAGGTAGCCACCGCCGTTTCCGGAAAATCAAGGGAATGCTTCTTCCTGGAAAACCGCTCTTCGGCGGCGGCTGCAACGACGTCGCCGTCAATGAGGAGACATGCCGCAGAATCGTGATACATGAAGGATAGTCCAAGTACTTTCACGTCGGTTCCGCTCCTGCTGCCACGCTGTTAGAAAGGCTCCTTGACCTTCTCGATGAACGATTCCGGTGTTTCTCGCTCAATCCAGTAAGTGCCAGTGACTTTGCGTCGGGTAGAGAAGAGCTTTCCAATCCATCGGAATAGCGCCGCGCTACTGATTCCCAGATAGAACACCACGAGGAGCACCATGTGATTCCAAAATCTCGCCTGCCTGCCAGCTCCCACGGCGAAGGCCGCCCCGAAGCCGTTGTGTAAAAAGGTGCAGACTCTGGCAAAGAGCAGCCTCATGCGATAGGGCAGGACAATGGCCACTGCCACCACCAACGTTCCCGTGAGGCGGAACCAGAAGCCGCGACGGGTCGTGGGGACTGGACAGGTCATATCGTAACCTCCTGCTCCAGGAGTGGTGCCAGCTTGCTGTCGGCGCCGCGTTCGCGGTATTCCCGAGTCATCCGCTCCACCATGTCAAGTTTGGAATCGTAGAGACCGACCATGCGATCCTCGAATTCTTCAAGGGAGTACCGGGTGCGAAAGTGGCGCATGAACATTGCATACAGAATCTGCTGATCACAAAGGAGTTGCAAGTCGTCAGGCGTCCTCTTGAAGTCAAGCCTCCGGTGAAAGCGCAGGTCATAGAGGATCTGCTCCGTAGAAGGCTCTTCGTAGACGGGATTCTCGTAGCGCAGGTCGAAACTGGAATATACGTCCCGCAGGTGTTTGAGCATGATTTTCTCATTTTGCGCGGGGTACTCGGAAGAGGAGCGAACGGCGCCGTCAGCAATGTGGGTGATGCCGTTTTCCAGAGCCCAGACCATCCCTCGCCAATGCATGGCCACCTTGCAGAGGCCGCAATGGGAGAGGAGCATCGAGCCGTACTTGCGCAGATTGGAGAAGTAGTTCTCGTAGAGAAGGAACCGGAAAATCCGGTCGTGAGGAAGAAAATGTAGTGGGAAACGCCCGGAGACCCCGAAGTAGCGATCGAGGCGGGCGACCTGAGCCTGCACATTCTCCAGCTTGGTGAAACCCTTGCGGGTCATCGTCAGCAACACTACCTGTTCATACTCCTCAGCCAGGCGTAGTGCGGCGAGGCAGGAGTCACTTCCGCCGGAGAAGAGCAAGATGCAGCGGTTGTTCGACACGTTGTCCCTCATGCGCGGCTAAAAGATCGCGTAGAAGAAAGGAATCAGGGCGGGCACCTCAGTCAAAAACATGACCAGGGTAGCAACGACCAGGAGGATGAAGGTCGGCACCAGAAACCACAGTCGTCGCCGGTACGCGAGGCGGAACAAGACCGGGATGATTGCCAGCGCTCGGAATTTCATTCTTTGCCAACTCCCTTATGCGTGGGTCGCTGCTCCCGAGGCGAGTCCCCAGAATAGCCCACAAACTCGACTAATATACTACGCCCCGTCCCCGCCCG
>CALGBT010000259.1 GCA_937884235.1 uncultured Pseudomonadota bacterium | reverse complement strand
CCGAGAGAAAGGAGCGAATCATGTATGAGCATCTGTTTGAGATTGAGCGAGTACATCACGAACACGCGGTATGTCCCTGGGCGGGGCATCTTGAGCGTTACACGTTGGTTCTCTTGGAAAATGGGTACAAGCGGCGTGTAGTCCTTGGGTGTTTGTATTCCTGGGAGGCATTTCTTTCCTGGGTTGAGGAAAAGAAGATATCTATTGCCGAAGTTGATGAAGAAACCGTCATGTCCTTCATCCGGGGCGCAGCTCGGCATCGCACTTGGCGAGGCAGAGAGATCTCGGCCAATCGCGTTCTAGCTTGGCACCGCCCGTCCCTCGGACACCTCCTTCGATTCATGCGTGACGATGGCCTCATCGCGTCCGGGGTAATCGTTGCCGCGCCGTGGCATGCGGAGCATATAGAGGCCTTTGGCGGCTTCCTTAGGTGCCACCGTGGGTCGAGTGACTCTATCGTGGAACACCGGTGCCGCGAAGTTCGGTACTACGTGGAGTTCTTGGGAATGTCTTCGTGGGAAACTACTCTGGCCGGGATAAGTCCCACCACGATTGATGCCTTTCTTTCAGCGAGGTCTCGGCAACTGAAGCGCTCCTCGTTGGGCCTCGTGAGTGGGGCATTGAGAACGTTCTTTCGGTACCTGCACGTAACTGGACATCTACCAGTAGATTTAGCTCCCCAGGTGCCGACAGTTTGCAATTATAAACACGCATCTTTGCCCATGGCGTTGCCTTGGGCCGACATCCAAAGAATACTCCAGGCAATCGACCGCGATTCGCTACGGGGACGACGGGACTACGCCACGATGCTGCTGATGGCCACATATGGACTGCGGGGAAGCGAAGTCACGTCATTATGCTTGGAAGACATCGACTGGCAGAAATGTTTGGTTCGCATACACCGAAGCAAGACAGGGCGGGATACGACCTTCCCCTTGGTGCCAGAGGTCGGTGAGGCAATCGTTAACTACCTGAAGCACAGCCGTCCGTCATCGAGCCACCGCCAGATCTTTCTGGGTTTCCACGCGCCCCATCGCCCATTGAATAGAGGTGGCGTCCTGCGTTGCCGGATGGGGCCGCTGCTAGCATCCGCAGGCATAGAGAAAGAACACTGGGGGACTCACACGTTCCGTCACTCCCGCGCCGTTCACCTGCTGGAGCAGGGGTGTTCGTTCAAGACCATCGGTGATTTACTTGGGCATCAAGAACCAAATTCAACCCTGATCTACGCCAAGATCCACGTGGAAGCGCTGCGAGAAGTGGCGCTGGATCCGGAGGCATGATCATGGAAACGACTTGGAACGTAACGCGGGAGAAAGAATGGATCGAGGCTTACTATCCAATGATCAAAGCATGCTACGCAGACATGGTGCGCCGCCATCTTCGTCACACTTGCCTCCTCTTCCGGCAGGTTTTCCCGACGGGATCGGTCTTGCAGTGGACCAACACGACTCGCTGGGTACGCCGTTGGCAAGAGGCCAATACCTTGACTCCTGGCACGCAAGCTCAGGAACTGGCAAGCCTGCACCGATGGTGGTCCTGGCTATTTCGCCGAGGAGTGGTTGACGAGAACGTGCTGGACTTCGTATGTATCCACCGGCTCACATGTGGTGGAGAACCGGTTCTAACTCTGCCAACCGGGCTGCACAGGGCAATCAGCGCACACGAAGTGCAATGGGCGGGTTTGGCGAAGGAGACGCAAAGACTACGTCGATTGTCTCTTCGCTATTTCACACGCTTCGTTTCTGGGCAGCATTCCGGAAAAGCGGAGTGCATCGAAGATGCATTTGATGAGGAGAATGTCATGGGGTGGGTGCGTTTCCAGGTGGATCAATCCGGAGTAGGCGGGACGGTAAGACACATCTCTGCCCTTGGGCATTTCACCAAGTACCTATGTGATAAAGGAGACCTGGCCAGGGATCCGATCGGAGAGCTTGTTCGACAGTACCCTCTTCACGGATATCCCGGGATAGTGACAGCGCTTGCCGCACAAGAGCCGCGCAAGACTCTATTGTCCCTAGTCCGTCCTCCGAGGTTCCAGAGTTGCCTGGCAGATCGAATTCAGGGTTTCCTCAGTTGGAAACGCATGATGGGTAACAAATACACGGGGGCCGAGTACGACTTGGCCGACTTTGACCACTTCCTGGTGCGGGAAGGGGGTGACTCTGCTGTCTTGACGCAAGAATTGCTGAACCGGTATGCGACCAGTTGTGAGCGGGTGAGCCCTTCTACCAGACGGCTGCGCCTCGGGTTAATTCGGCGCTTCTGCCTCTACCACAAGCGCTTTGAACCCTGTAGCATTGTGCCGGATCGTCACTGGGCTCGCGTACGTATCCCTCGATTCTTCCCATTCATATTCTCCCCCGAGAACTTCAGGGAACTCATCGCTGCCGCGCAGTCGCTGCCCCTCAACGATTCACATCCGCACAGAGTAAGAACGTTCTGCACATACCTTCGACTTCTGTATGCGACCGGCATACGCCCAGGAGAAGCACTACGCCTACAGAACGATGATGTAGATCTTGCTCAAGGCATTCTCACGATTCGCGAGACTAAGTTCTTCAAGTCCCGTTTGGTGCCGGTTACAGCGACAGTTGCGGAACTTCTACGTGAGTATGAGTGTTTGAGGGACAAGACGACAGGCATTTCTGACCCAGCGGTGCCCTTCCTGATCTTTGACGCAAGGGCAATGTGTAACCTTGGCGCCATGGAGACTTACTTCAGGCAAACGGTGAGAGTAGCCCAGATAGCCTCGCCACCGGGGAGACGTCCACCGCGCCTGCACGACCTTCGCCACAGCTTTGCCGTCCGAAGACTCCTCGAGTGGTATCGCCAAGGCGAGGATGTACAGAACAAATTGCCCTTTTTATCCACTTACCTGGGGCATGCCTCGGTGGTGGATACGCAGGTATATCTTACTGCCACGGCCGAATTGCTCGAACAGGCGAATCATCGGTTTGACACGTACGCCGGGCACCTCATCAAAAACGATGGAGGGCAAGGCCATGAATGAGAGTAAACTACTTGCCCGTGGTCTCCACTCCTTCTTCGAAGAACACCTGCGCATCCGACGCAACGTCAGTCCACATACCGTCCTCGCCTATCGCGACGCCATCAAGTTGTTTCTGAGCTATGCCGGTCGACGGCATAGTGTGGCT
>CALGBT010000258.1 GCA_937884235.1 uncultured Pseudomonadota bacterium | reverse complement strand
AATCGTCAGGACAAGCAAGGCCAGCAGCAAGGCGGAAATCGGGCAAGCCAGCCCACCAGCAGTGCAGCCGCTACTTGTCTTTGGCGGGAGGCGGGCCGCTACTATGTCAATGAGAGAGGTATCCACTACGACGTCCTCCACCCAGATGTCCGGTGGCTCTACCGGTGGTTTGGGGAGTATCTCGTAGGGCAGCAACACGGAGGAGACAGCGCCAATTTCATCCCGGACATTGAGTTTGGCGACGAAGCTTGCTCCGGATGGCAGTTCCAACTCCAAGTCAGCACTTTCGCCCCAAGGCACATCGACCACCCCGTCATAGTTCACATCCCATCGGTAGAGGAGCTTGCCACCCTCTGGGTCCTCACTTCCCGATGCTGTCACTTTGATCATTCCCGGGCATTGGACCCCGATGGACGCTACGGCAACGGGAGGCAGATTGGCCGGCGGCATGTGGCCGTGGAATGCAAAATAGGGGTGCACCTTGCCAAATCCCCAAATTGGATTGGGAAGGGGGCCCATCTGAGGTTCCACAACTGCGTCTTGCACGAGACGCTCTTGTACCTCAGGAACACTCAGTTCGGGAAGCAACTGGAGTAGTAGCGCAGCGGCACCGGCGACGTGTGGCCCAGCTCCGCTAGTCCCCCCAAATGGTGCGTATGCGGCCTGGATTTCCTCTTCGGGCGACACCGGCACCATCGGCACGAAAGTGGGATAGGGTGCGTATGGATCGTCAGGACCGACAAGGTCTATCCCCCTCTCGCCGTCGATACGAGGTCCACGACTTGAGTAACTCCGCAAGTCACCGGCATCACCGGCGCTATTGTCCCACCTCCCTCCGTACGCGCCTACAGCAAGCACATTGTCGGCAGTCGCCGGTGAGCAGATGGTTGATGAATTGGCCACATTCGTTTCGAACCTGACGAGGGTACCGGAACCGGCTAGAGGGTCTAGCAGATATCCGTGAAGGTAGTGATTCTCGCCAGAGCCGTTGGAGATATCTAAGGTCCATACGCCACTTGGGACATTCTCTGAGACAAGGTAGTTGTAGATGACGAAGGAAGCATTCGTGAACCCGCGTTCTGTTTTCTGCCAGGTGACGTAGACTGCCCAACCTTCCAGCAGTGTCTTCGCTTGCTCCACTTCCGTCAGACTCAGGTTCGCTATGCCGGACTCGAGAGGCATGTGCAGCACGAAGGTGAAATCAGTGGGCTCACCCTTCCAGTGGAGGTCAAGGAAAAAATGTGTGGCCACCTCGCTTGACGTCATGATTGCCTTCATCTTAACTGCTTTGCTCCCTCCGGCCGGAATGTCAACTTCCATGTGCTGTTCGTTTTGCCCGGCATTTCCCGCGGGTGCAACCATGATAGTACCCTCTTCAGCCATCGCCCTGATGGCCACATCGGTATTTGACGTACCATCCATCGGTCCATTGCCGCAGCCGCTCCACTCAAGAAGAACTATGTCCGGCTTGAGCGAAGCAGCGTAGGTCAGAGCCTCAATGACTGGGTCTCCTCCTTCGGCACCGAACCAGGCTCCGTCGAAGGGAAGCACAGCGAGGTGGAAGTCGGCGTATGGAACAATTCCGGCGTAGCGGTGCAACCCGGGCGTATCAGCCACCAGAATGCCCGCAACCGCGGTGCCGTGCAAATATAGGGGCAAGGGCTGGTGCTTCTCTTCCTGTAGGAACTCGTAGATTGCCGAGAGATTTTTTCCTCTGAGGAATGTCGCACCATTCCGGTTGACACTTGCTATCTTGGATGTCTTCAACCTGAAAAGCCGCTCATGTACGTTAGCCTGCCCATCGCCATTGACATCGTCGAGAAGGAACAGCGGCTCGCCGAAAGCCGGGTCTCCCTCCAGATAGCCGTCCGCCGGGCCCACGTCCCGAACACCATCGCGATCGCTATCCAGGTAGAGCCAATCTGTGTCCGCCTGAAATCCGATTTGCACGGTCGAAGGGTCGCCGTAGCCGATGACTTCAAGCATCGAGGCGTCGAGAACCTCCAGGAGTTCTGGAGGCGAGATGGTCCCATCCCCATTGAGGTCAATGCCGTCCAGTCCCGGGTCAAGCTCACCGTCGCCATCCACATCTTCCCACTGGTAGGTGCCACCGTCAGCCTCAAAGAATGCCGGGTGAAAAGGGTCCAGGAGGGTGTCAATGTCAACAATCGTGATCCCCTCCCCCGGTCGCTGTCCCAGCGCAGCTTCTATCGACTCGCGAAGGGCGGGCACTCCCAAGAGTTCTGTTGTGACGTCAAGCGGTGGCCGTCGCCGAACCAAAGGACTCCCTTCGACCCGGATTACGGCAGTTTCTGATTCCAGATAATCGAAGGCCGAGAACGGGATCCACGCTGCGTAAACGTTGCCGATATGAGCCGGCCTCCCGTCTTCTCCCAAATTGGAAAACCGGATGCCCTTCTCAAGGAATTGGCTCGTCATTTCAGGTGAAAGCGGACAACTCGTACGGATTGAACCCCGCAGACCCACTTTGGAATGACCGGCTCGGGCTATCAGAAAGGGGTAATGCGTGGCCAGGGCGCGAATTGTGCGGGCCGAGCTAGCCACGGACGAGGCCCGGAGGTTGGCCGACCTTGCCGTCCCCAGACCAGGATTGAGAATGGCAAGAACTATCAAAGAAACCACTGGGAAGGTGATTGTTTTGCGGTGCTCCAATTCCTCTCCTGTCAATTCGCACCCGGCGGCGGCAGCACCACGACCGGCCCATCGGGCGGCACCAGCTTCCCTCGTCCCAGTTGACCTAATTCGTTGTCGCCCCAAGCCCACACTGTTCCGTCCACGTCCAGAGCCAGGAGATGGTACGCACCTGCAGCCAGATCCACTATTTGGGTCGGGAGAGCGACCAGAGATGGGAGATGGACTTGGGAGAGAGTGGGTTCACCGGCCTCTCCATAACCATTGCCGCCCCAACAGTAGACGGCCCCATCTGAAGATAGCGCACAAGCGGACGCCTCCGTGGCAACTACTTTCGTCACCGGAGCCGGCAACGGCACTTGAGTGACCGGTATGAACCACTGCTCCACGACCCCAATGCCGAATGAAGAACAGTGCGTCGTGCCCCAAACGAACAGGTCCCCAGTGCTTGACCACGCAAAGGTCCCCGTCGCAGCGGGGGCGAGCCCCACGATGTTGGAGAGTTCG
>CALGBT010000257.1 GCA_937884235.1 uncultured Pseudomonadota bacterium | reverse complement strand
ACCATTAAGATCCATGAAGGCTGCGATTGCCATTGCACCTATTGCATCGTCCCTTCCGCCCGAGGTTGCCCGGCAAGTCGGCCGGTGGATGTAGTGCTGGCTGACGTGGAAGGGGCCCTGGCAGCTGGTTTCCAAGAACTGGTCATCGCCGGAACACACCTGGCCCGCTACGGTCTTGAACGGGGCGAAGAGGATGGTTTGGTGCGACTGATGGAACAGCTCGAAAGATACTCCGACCGTTGTCGCCTACGACTCTCCTCCCTCGAGCCGGATGCCCGGCTGGAGGGTATTGTCGAGCGCCTGGCCGGCAACTCCTGCTGGTGCCCGCATCTCCACCTGGCTTTGCAGCACGGTAGCGATAAGATCCTCGCCGAGATGCATCGCCCCTACCGATTCGCCGAGGTCCGGCGGACCTTGGAACAGGTGGCCAGACAACTGCCAGAAGCCAACGTCGGAGCCGATTTCATGGTCGGCTACCCCACGGAAGATGAGAGCCGGTTCGAGGAAGGTTTTGCTCAGGTCAGGGAGTTGCCGCTGCACTACCTTCATGTCTTCTCATATTCGCCCCGACCTGGCACCCCGGCAGCACAGTTGCCCTGCGAGTCCACCGCCGCCGAGGTCAAAGACCGCTCGGCAAGGTTGCGCCAATGGGCCCGCGGGCGCCAGGAGGAATTCTGCCAGTCAATGGTGGGGACCGTGCGAGAGGTCCTCGTGGAGAAGCGTCGCCGGAAGTCGGGAAATCACCTGCTGGCACTCACGGACAACTACCTGCAGCTTCAGGTAGATGGACCTGACCATTGGACCGGCACCAGGAAAATGGTACAAGTGGAACTATCCGCAACTGGCAGGCTGGCCGGGAGGTCCATCGATGTCGTGGAATGAGAATCTCTTTAGTAGTCAACTGACGAGCCTGCAAGGGCAGATCGGATACACATTTGCTGATGACTCCCTCCTGGTTCAAGCCATGACCCATCGCAGCTTTGCCAACGAGATGGGGGACGCTGATATCGACAATGAGCGCCTCGAATTCCTCGGTGACGCGGTACTGGAACTCATTGTTTCAAAGGCCCTGTACGAGAAGTTCGACCGGATGACAGAAGGGCAGATGACCCGGGCACGGGCCGCTATTGTGCGTGCCGAGACCCTGGCTGAGGCGGCCTTGCAATTGGGCTTGGGCGAAATCCTGCGGCTCGGACGTGGCGAACTGGCCACCGGGGGCCAGCAGAAGGAGTCCGTTCTCTCAGCAGGTCTGGAGGCGCTCCTGGGAGCCATTTACCTCGATGGCGGCTTTGACCAGGCCGCCGGGGCCGTAGTCAGACTCCTGGGTGATCGCTTCGATTCCCCTGGGGAATTGACCGCCCTTGACCCCAAAAGCCGCCTCCAGGAAGAGATGCAGAGTCGTCAGGCGGGGACCCCGGTCTACGACGTGGTCCAACGCTCCGGACCAGCCCACGCTACCCAATTTGTGGTGGAGGTGAAGGTCGGCTCCCGCAGCCTGGGCACGGGCGAAGGAACCTCTCGGAAGGCCGCTGAAACGGAAGCCGCACAAGGCGCCCTGGAGAACCTCGATAAATGAAGCGACGCATCGTCCCCTTCTGGTTTCCCAACCTGGGCTGTCCCACCCGCTGCACCTTCTGTGATCAGTTTGCCGCCCGTGGCGAGGCCATTTCGCTGCCCAACCCGGAACAGCTCAGGACAGCTATTGAGGCAGCCGCAAGGGAAGAGGCGCCATGCTCTTTGGAGGCAGCCTATTACGGTGGTACCTTCACCGCCCTGCCCGCAGAGATGCAGGAGAGATTGCTAGAGCCTGCATCAACGTTACTCAAGCAAGGTGTTCTGGCCGGGATCCGAGTCTCCACCCATCCTAGCTTCACTTCCAGTGAGGCCATGGCGCGGCTGGGTCGGTTTGGTGTTACCACCGTTGAACTGGGAATCCAGTCCTTTGCCGATTCGGTGCTGGCACACAACGGCAGGGACTACCATGGAGAGCGGGCCCTGCAAGCCTGCCGTTCGGTCCAATCGGCCGGACTGGCTTTGATCGTTCAACTGATGCCTTTTCTCCCGGAAGCCTCAGAAGAGGACGATCTGGATGCAGCCCGCCTGGTGGCCGAGCTGGTCCCGGACGGGGTTCGCCTTTTTCCCACCGTCGCGCTGGCGGGAACGCGTTTGGCCGAGTGGTGGCGGGAGGGGCTCTGGAAGCCGCCTTCCCTTGAAGCAACCACGGCTCGAGTGGCCAGGATGCTGCGAATCATCGCCCCGGCTAGAGTCTCAGTTCTGCGCATCGGACTGCAGGCCAGCCGGAGCCTCGATAAGGCCGTTCTCGCCGGCCCCTATCATCCCGCACTGGGCGAGTTGTGCCGGTCCGCCCTGTTGGCTGATGTTGTCCACTTCGCCATGGCCGAAGTGCACCGCAGCGAGACTACACGGCCACACCTGATAGTAGAATCACCCCTGGCATCACTGCTCACCGGGCACGACCATTTCGGCCTTGGCATGCTGAACAAGTGGCGCCCAGCCGATAGTTATACGTGGACCATTGGACCAAACACTGCGCCTCCCGCCAGGCAGGCACACTCTTCTTTCTGGCGGTCGGAGGTGTTTTTGGTATCCTTACATGGTAACGTCGTGCGGGTCAGTCGCACATAGCTGTAAGGTCTGGGGGATTTTGGATGGTCGTACCAAGGCGTTATCCATGGCGTAGGTTTCTACCCGCGACACTGCTGCTCGCAGCTGTGCTCGCGGCTTCACCGACGATCCTCACTGCCACCCCCGCCGAAGATGAACCACGCACCAGCCTGGGTAAGGAGCTTGACGAACTGAGGGACAAGGCCATGGCCCTCGAGAAAGAAGCGAAAGATGAGGCCGATGCAGAGCACTATGAAGAAGCCGTCCAACTACTCCGGTCGGTGAAGGAGATTCTGGAAGAGCGTGAAGGTTTGCTGAAAGAGCACGGCCGTGCCGCCACCTCCCCAGAAGAACTCGGCCGTTTCAGCAAAGGGTTGGAAGAGAACACAGAATGGTTCAAACGGACCAAAGATCTCATCAACCTTCTAAAGCTCGCCCTCTGACGTTGCAATTCACCAATCAGTTTATAGAATGTAGCCGCCGCACCGCCCTCTTCGCCGGTGCGCCTGGGAGTTGATGTATGCCTCACATTGAGACTGTATCCTTTGACCCGGAACCCCACCCTTCGTGGGCCGGGTGCGCAGTTGCCCTGGGCAATTTCGACGGCGTCCATCTGGGGCATCGTGAGTTGCTCTGCCACCTCCGGCAGATGGCTGACCGACATGAGGCCATTGCTCTGGCGGTGACCTTCCACCCGCATCCGGCGGAGGTCTTGGCCAACAAGCGCCCCCGCCGCCTGATGCCCATTGAGGACCGGGTCAACGCACTGTTGGCAGCCGGCATTGATGCCGTTTGGGTGGTGCCCTTCACCCGCGAGTTGGCCACCGTTTCTGCCGAAGAGTACATCGAGGAGACCCTCTTGCAGAAGCTCTCCATGTGTGGCTTCGTGGCAGGCCCCGACACCCGCTTCGGGGCACGGCGCGCCGGCGGGGCCGCCCTGCTTCGGGAGTATGCTCGCCGGGTCGGCTTTGACCTCGAGGTCCTGACTCCCTTCGAACTGAACGGCGAGCGGGTTTCCAGCTCCGCCATCCGCTGCCTCCTGGAGGAGGGAGACATGGGCCGGGCCGCCGCGTGGCTTGGACATCCCTACCGACTCAAAGGGAAGGTGGTTCACGGCATGCAGGTGGGGCGTAAGCTCGGCTTCCCCACTGCCAATCTCGAGTTGGGGAGGGACATACTTGTCCCGGCCAAAGGCATCTACGTCGTCCGTGTTCGCATGGGCAATGATGCCCGGCACGCTCCCACTCTCGACGGCGTGGCCAATGTCGGTACCCGCCCAACCCTCGATGATGGCCCCCTCATGGTCGAAGCCCACCTCTTCGACATCGAAGAAGACCTCTACGGGCAATCTATCACCATCGAATTGCTCCTGCGGCTGCGCAACGAAGAGAAATACGACAGCCTCGACGAACTCAAGGCCGCCATCGCCGAAGATGTGCGCATGGCCCGGGCCTGGCTGCAGCGGAGCTGATGGTGACTGAGGCGGCCCCCACGGCCACCGAAGGAATCTCGCCATAGCCTCGGAGCGCGGGAAACGACCGTCGCCTGACCGATTGCGTCTGCCGTGGGATTTGCCACCGCATTTTGAAGCGACGGCGGACAATCACCACGTCAAACCCCGTCTCTGCGTCGCTAAAGCAGCGCCCCACTCCAACGCAATATCGCCTCCGGCGTCACCGGCAATTCGTCGGGGCGGGCACCAACCGCGTTGGCCGCGGCGATGGCCACTGCCGTGGGCACGGAAATCAGCGATGGCTCGCCCACACCTTTGGCCCCAAATGGACCGTCCGGGTAGGGGGCCTCGACGACGCGGATATCCATCTCCGGCATATCCAGGCTACATGGGATCAGGTAATCGGTGAACCCGGGATTCAAACACCGCCCCTCCTCCAGAATGAGGTTCTCCGAGAGACCCCAGCCCATGCCCTGAACAATGCCGCCGTGCACCTGACCCTCGAACAGAGCCGAGTTCATCACCTTGCCGATGTCGTGGGCGGCGAAGACATTGAGCACTTTTGGCAGGCCACCGATGAGGTCGACTTCCACCAGTGCCGCGTGACCCGTAAAGC
>CALGBT010000256.1 GCA_937884235.1 uncultured Pseudomonadota bacterium | reverse complement strand
CTGGACGGCAGGCTCATGCCCATGAGGTCCATCAGGTACGTGCAACCCGGGGACATGAGCCCCGCAGCGAGGCCGTAGTACAGCGCATAGGCTCCGCTGGAGGCCCCGCATGCGGTGTTCACCGACCAACCGGGGAAGAAGTCGAAGCCGGGGAACGAGATCCCGCCGTTGACGAAGGTGAACCCGCTGGTGCCGCCGTCGTCGAAGTTCGTCTCCCAGGTGAAGGGCTCGCAGCAGCCTTCCCCGGGGAGGTTGGTGTAGACGCAGGCGTTGTCGACGCATGCGTCCTCGGTGCAGACGTCGTCCTCGTCGTCGCACTCCCCGTCATCGTGGCAGCAGTCCGGGGCGGGGGTGATCGTGAAGGTACAGACCCCTGTGCCCGTGTTGCAGGTCCCCACCGCGCAGGGGTCGGGGTCCGTGCAGTCCGCGTTCTCTTCACAGCAGCCGTCCGCGCCGGTGTAGACGTACTGGCAGACGTTGTCCACGCAGGCGTCGTTGGTGCAGAGGTCGTCACTGTCGTCGCACTCTGCGTCGTTGTCGGTGAAGAGACATCCTTCGTCAGGGTCGCATTGCTCGTCGGTGCAGGGGTTTGCATCGTCGCAGCTGACCAGCGCCTGCGGGGTGCACTCACCCAGAGCGCAAATCTCCCCCAACGTGCAAGCATCTTCGTCGTTGCACGGGACTGAGTTCATGGCGAAGAGGCAGCCTGTTTCCGGGTCGCAGGAATCATCGGTGCAAATGTTCTCGTCGTTGCAGACTGCCGGGCCAGAAAAGACGCACTTGCCCAAGCTGCAATGGTCGCCGATGGTGCAGGCGTTAGAGTCGGAGCATTCCGCTTCATTGGGTGCGTGAATGCATTTGCCGCTCAGGTTGCAGGCATCGTCGGTGCAGGGGTTGTCATCGTCGCAGTCGACGGGGAGTCCGCCGAGGCAGGTCCCGTTGATGCAGTGGTCTCCTTCAGTGCAGCTGTCGCCGTCATCGCAGGATGCATCGAGGAAGGTATTGAGGCAGCCAGTTTCCTTGGTGCAGAGGTCCTTGGTGCACTGATTCTCGTCGTCGCAGTCGAGGGGGCCACCGGGCAGGCAGGCGCCGAGGCTGCATGTATCTCCGACGGTGCAAGCGTTGCCGTCATCACACTCCGCCTGGTTGAGCAGGTGTACGCACCCCTTCATGGGGTCGCAAGTATCATCGGTGCAGACGTTGCCGTCGTCGCAATCGATAGGGGGGCCGGCGATGCAGGCGCCATCGTCGCAGCTATCTGTGGTGGTGCAGGTATCGCCATCAGAGCAGGGGAGCGTGTTGGGAGTGAACTGACATCCACTGTCGGCATGGCAGGCATCGTCGGTGCAGGGATTGTTGTCCGCACATATGGGGGCGACTCCCGGTTCGCAGGTGCCTTCCGCGCAGTGGTCACCAATGGTGCAGGCGTTGCCATCGTCGCAGGCGAAGCCCTCGTGTGCCGGGACGATGCCGCAGCTTCCGGTGGTCGGGTCGCAAACGGGCTGGAGGCAGAAGGCGTGGGGCCCCTCCGGGGGCGGACATTGGACGATGGTCTCGTTATCAACCTGGCACTGGTAGGGCAGAGAATCAGTGTCGCAGATCAAGCTTCCGTTGCACAGGTTGCCGTCTTCCAGGGCCCCGCAGTCGGCATCTGATTGGCAGTCGCAGGTCACCGGGACACCGATACACTGAGCGGTTTTGCACTGGTCGGCCACGGTGCAGGGGTCGCCATCGTCGCAAGCCACTGCGTTGGCAATGAACTCACAGCCCCCCAGCCCATCGCAGAGGTCGTCAGTGCAGGGGTTGCCATCGTCGCAGGCCACAGGGCTGCCGGCGCAGACCCCCTCCTCACAGTGGTCGCCTACCGTGCAAGCGTCGCCATCCACGCATTCCCCTTCGTTGAGATCCTGGTGGGTACAGCCTTCCGCACCCTGGCAGGTATCCTTCGTGCAGGCATTACCGTCGCTGCAGACACCGACATATTCGTCCTCGATGAGCACCGGTTCATCAGTCTCCCCGTCGCAGTCGTTGTCCATGGCGTCGCAAGTCTCCACCGCTGGAACCATTGCGTCGCAGTCGCTGAGTCCGCCTTCTGTGCAGACTCGCTTGCCGGAGCAAGTGCCAAAACCGTTGGTCACCGCGCACGGTGTCGTAAGGCCCAGCGCCACGGACTTGGCGGCGCAGGGGCAAACCCCTGCTTCGGCCACACATTGCATCAGTTCAACTCCCTCTACGGTCAGAGCTTCGGTACAGACGAAGCCCCACGGGCAGTTGGTGTTGCTGATGCAAGTGCCACCACAGAAGTTGCCTTCGTCGCCGTAGTCGAGGCAGGCGTCTTCAGCCCCGCCAACGGCCTTGCAGCCTTCCGAGGTCTTGCACGGTTTGCACAAGTTGCTGTATCCGGAGACGCAAATTGAAGAGATGTCCGGACCGCCTGCGCCTACCGATTTGCAGGCCCATCCCGGAGGACACTCTTCCTGGCAGAGCTCTGTACAAACGCCTTCGCCCAGGTGCTCCACGCACCACCCCGACTGACAATCGGCGTTTTCGCCGCAAGGGTCGAGGAAGCACCCTTCGCCGGCCAGGCAACCAGGGATGAAGGGGGTATCAAGGGGGCCGAGGTCCGGGCCACCATCGAAGGGCGGGAGGGCGATGTCCGTGCCGGTGGTGCCGTCGGCGGATGAGGAGTCGAGGCTCAGATCTGCCGGGCTCGTGATGCCGTCGTCGTCTCTCTGGAGAATGTCTGTGCCGATACTTGTCGAACAACTTGCCAGCATCAAGCAGGCGAGGAGAACTTGAATGCGCATGTGCGACCTCCACTTACAGTCGACATTCTGCAGTAAATCGTCGCTGAAGGCAAAGAGAGCCGGCTACCTTAGCTGGCGGCTCATGGATTTGCATTTTTTGATGAGATAGTATAGGGTTTGCTTACCTCAACCGCCGGAATCTCCCGGCTGTAGTTGACTTTTTCGTATTTCACTAAGGAACATTGCATGAAATTTCAGGATCTTCCCCTGCTGAGGAGCCTCCTCGACGCGGTCGAGCAAGAAGGCTACGAGCAACCGACTCCCATTCAAGAAAAGGCTATCCCTCCTGTGCTGGAGGGCAGAGACGTGCTGGGTTGTGCGCAAACCGGTACCGGTAAGACGGCAGCGTTCGCTCTCCCGATTTTGCATCTGCTGACCAGCAACCCCCCCCGCAGTGGCCGTAGTGGCCTGGTGCGGACATTGGTGCTAACTCCTACCCGGGAATTGGCGGCTCAAGTTGGTGCCAGTTTCGATGCTTACGGGCGCCACACCCAGACCCGCACCGCCATCATCTTTGGCGGTGTCGGCCAAGTGCCACAGGTGCGTGCTCTGAGGGGCGGGGCTGAGGTTCTGGTTGCTACTCCAGGCCGTCTACTCGACCTCATTAATCAGAAACATGTCTCGCTCTCCGCCATCGAGATCTTCGTGCTTGACGAAGCTGACCGGATGCTGGACATGGGTTTCATCCACGACATTCGCAAGGTCGTAGCGCTGTTACCGAAGAACCGGCAGAGCCTCTTCTTCTCGGCGACCATGCCTGATGATATCAGGTCTCTGGCCGATACGATTTTGCGTGAGAACCCGGTGTTTGTTGCGGTGACGCCTCCGGCTGCTACCGTTGACCTGATTGAGCAGCAACTCTGTTTTGTGGAGAAGCAGGAGAAGATTGGTCTGCTGGTCCACTTTCTGCAGCAGCCCTCAGCCAACCGCTCGCTGGTCTTCACTCGAACCAAGCATGGGGCCGACAAGGTGGTCCAGAAGCTCCGGAAGGCAGGTATCTTTGGCCAGGCGATACACGGCAACAAGTCGCAGGGTGCGAGGACGCGGGCCCTGGATGGTTTCAAGGGTGGCATCACGCCGGTGCTGGTGGCCACGGACATCGCGGCCCGGGGCATTGACGTAGAGGAGATCTCGCACGTCATCAACTTCGATCTGCCCAACGAACCGGAAACCTATATCCATCGCATCGGGCGTACCGGACGCGCCGGCACGCAGGGCATCGCCATCGCCTTTTGTGCGACGGACGAGCGTCCCTATCTGCGCGATATCGAGAAGCTCATCAAGACTCATATCCCGCGACTGGATGAATATCCTCATCGATCCACGGTCCCGGCGCCAGAACCCACGGACCTCCGGTCATCTCGACCGCGTCAGCCGCTGGTGCAGACCAAGCCAGGTGGCAATCGCCGCCGAAGCTCCGGCGGACAAGGACGTCGCCGTCCTCGTTAAGACCGCCTCCAGACTCACTCCTCGCTGCTTTTGTTTGCCTCTGGTGTGGTGTTGGACGTAGACTCGCCTTTCCCCCTGGAGGATTCTTAGATGAACCGTATTGCCACCATTCTCAAGCTGTCGTTCGGGATCGTCTTCGTGGCGGTTGGTGCGATTCTGCAAAGTTGCATCTGCTTATTGCTTCTGCCGAGCCGTTTGTGGCGGATTCGGTCCTGCATTTTCGTCGAGAAATTTGTGGGACACGGCGGCCTGTGGATTACTGGCTGTTCCCTGAGAGTGACGGGCCGCGAGAATTTGGATGCCACGCGACCTGCCATCTACCTGGTGAACCACACTTCGATGATCGATCTCTTCGCGGTCATGCAGATCATGCCGCTGGGGTCCGTGGGCATCGTCAAGAAGGAAGTTATCTACTACCCCTTCTTCGGGCAGATGTACCTGCTCACCGGGCACCTGCGCCTGGACCGCAGCAATCGTGAGGCCGCAGTGGCGTCCATGAAGTCCCTGGGCGAGATTGTCAGGCGAGGTGGGCTCTCGATCTTCCTCGCACCCGAGGGAACGCGGTCCCGCACCGGGCGGTTGCTGCCGTTTAAGAAGGGATTCGTGCACCTGGCCCGTCAGACCGGGTTGCCCGTTGTTCCCATCGTCATTACCGGTGCCCATAAGTCCTGGGTGAAGAACACCATGTCTATTCGTGGAATCCCAATTGACATGCGGGTCCTGCCGGCCATCTCCACAGAGGATTGGGCTGAGCGGGATATTCCTGATGTGGTCAGCGAAATGGAAGGGGTCTTCAGTGCCCACC
>CALGBT010000255.1 GCA_937884235.1 uncultured Pseudomonadota bacterium | reverse complement strand
CCGGCGGAGCGGTTCGAACCCTTTATCGAGGCAGTCAAGCAAGTGGGCAGCTACGTCCAGGAGCAGACCAACGCCACCGACGTCACCCTCCAGTACGTCGACCTTGAGGCCCGACTGGCCAGTAACCGGCAGGTGGAGGCCCGCCTCCAGGCTCATCTGAAGTCCGCTTCACAGGTGAAGGACATCGTGGAAGTGGAGAAGGAGCTGGGCCGGGTGCGGGAGCAGATTGAGTCTCTCACTGCACAGTTTCGAGTTTTGCAGGATCAGGTGGCATACTCGACGTTGTCGGTGGACATCTCTGTGCGTCCAGACTGGATTCCTCCGGCCCAGCGCAGCCTGTGGGAAGACATCTCCCAGAGTTCTGGCGAATCGCTGTCAGCGCTGCTCACCACCGGTCGCATGGGAGTCGTCTACGGCCTGGCGTTTTTGCCCTGGCTAATCGTTTTCGGTGGCCTGGGTTATGGCCTCCTGGCACTTCGCCGTTTCCGCCGCCGGCGAAAGTCGGTGCGAAAGTAGCTTCGGGGCAGTTGTTGCTCTTCCTGCTGGTCGCCCAGCAACGGGAAGGTCCTCTTCCCTCCACGGTTCTCCATTGCTGGGACAGAGGTACGGCAGGTGCGTCCGCCAGGCTGTTGTATCTTGTTGTATCTCATCCCCGAGGCGACGGTCTCACTGGGTAATGGGGAACTGATAGTAAGCGAAGCTGCCGATGCCCAGGTCGTTGACGAGCCAGGGGATGTCGCCGGGGAGGTCGACGAGTGAGACCCAGGTTGCGGTGCTCGGGGCCGCCGTGGTGAGCACCACCGTCGTTCCTTCGACGGTGGCCTGGGCGATGGCAATGCCGTCGGAGAGGCTGAAGTAGTTCTCTGCTCCGGGCTGGAGTTCAAGCCCGTTGCCGGTCTCTCCGTACTCGATTGCGAGATGGGTGTCGTCCTGCCAGGCCGCGCCCGTTGGATTTGGTGCCTCGATATTGCCGGGTCCGTCGGTGTCGTACAGGTCCCGATTGACCAGACGGGCCATGCGGTGGCCCCACTCAACATAGGTCTGGTGGAAGAAGTGACAGTTGTCGTGCCCGTCGATGCCGGTAGTGCTCATGTTGCCCATGACCTTCTCCAGCAGCGTTGGGAGTTCCCGATGGACGTTGCGATTCCAGGTGGGGTCGCCACATCCGGCCCGCACCTGAAAGGGGTAGATCCCCTCGACGTTGGGGTAGTCATCGAGCCAGTCCTCATACATCGAGGTCCAGAGCCCCAGATAGGTATCATAGGCCATGTTCCCGTCGCTCTCCCCCTGGTGCCAGAAGATGCCCCGAACAGATTCGGCCACTCCGGCCTGCTGCACTCGCCACAGCAAGCGTCCGTAAATGGTCGTGAGGTCCGTCGGGTTGAAGTCTTTGCGCTGGTGTTGGGCGATCTTGGTGCCGCCGACAGCCCCGTTAAAGAGGAGGATGGGCATCTCCTGCGCCTCGACGATGTCCAGGGCCAGCCGCAGCCCCCACTGGCCCACCGCAGCATGGGTGTTGCCCGCGTTGGCCACGGCGATGCCGAAGCTGGTATCGTCCACCACGCCAAAGCCCGGGACCGAGCTGCCAAAGCTCCGCACGAAGGTGTTCTGGTCGAGGTCGCCCAGAACCTCATTCTGGTAGTCAATGGCCACGGCATTGGACTGGCCGTTGATGACGAAGACGTCTCCGCAGAGAATGTCGCTCTGGGTGGCCACAGTCTTCCACCACCCGGTGTCATTGTCCCAGGAGACGGCCACATCATAGAGGTGCAAGCCCGCGTCAAGCGTCGCGTCAATGGCAAATGGCGATTCGTCACCGGTGGCCTCGAAGACCGGTTCTCCGTCCAGGGAGACCAGAACCTGCACCTGGCTGGCCACCCCCGCCATCTCGCCGGCTATGGTGAAGGTGCAACTATCGGAATCGGGGTCCCGCGCATAGAAGTGCAGGGGCTGTGGCATGGCAGAGAGTTCGAGATCGCCGAAGGGACATTCAACGTCAGCGATGCCGTCGCAGTTGTCATCAAAGCCGTTGCATACCTCGACAGCACCAGGGTTGATATAGTCCTTGCTGTCGTCGCAATCGCCTCCGGCTGCTGCGTAGCCTGGCAGCGGCCCGCAAAGCTCGGCTGGAGTCCCCCCGGCCAGAGCGTCGTCCGGGCGCACCCAGAGCGCCACCTTGGCAGAACTCGGCTCGTACGCCGGGATCCCTGGCGGATCGCCCCAAGGGACTTGCGAGCCGATGGAATAGAACCAGTAGTTGTGGTTCGCTGAGCCATCGAGGTAAGTGGAAACACTGGATAGTTCCAGCCCTCCCCAGAACTGCGTCACGTAGTCGACCTCCAGCCCCTGATAGTCAACCACGGGCCCGGTAGTCGGATTGGACGTCTGGCGCCAGATGTTGCGGCCGGGGATATCGGTGTCGGGCCAGTTGATGCGAAACTCGAAGGTGTTGTCAGAAGACCGAAAGGACTCCAGGTGGCTGAGAATCGAATAGCGCAGACTGAGCGGGTCATCGATGTTGAGCTCATGGGCTTCCTCGTCGCTGGCGTAGTAGCCGCCGGC
>CALGBT010000254.1 GCA_937884235.1 uncultured Pseudomonadota bacterium | reverse complement strand
GCCCCATAGACCACTCGATGGCTGTAGTAGAAGTGAGTCCCCGAGAGTCGTGCCAGCCCGGCGGGGTTGTAGTAGATGGCGGAGAGGTCGTCGGCCCGCACCGCGAATGCCCCGCCACGGCCCATGGCGACGGCCCCCTGGTCGCCAATCTCCGGGCCACCTGCGTAGGCCATGGAGGCCAGGGCCTGGAGGACAAGAGCCGGCAGCAGATACCGGCAGCGGTGCAGCCATCGCGCCACGATTACCCCCTATTGCTCGGCACAGTCGGACGACGGGACGGGGTTGAACTTGTCAGGTACTGCCTGAGCATCAATGAACCCCTGGATCCGGTACCCTTCGTCGCCGTCCTGGGTGAGACAGGTCGGCGTCAAGCCGAAGGCCTTCACCGATTGCCCAAAGCTGATCCATTTGAAACCGCAGACATCTTTGCAATATGAGGAGAGGTCGTCTTCCTCGTAGTCCCCCATCTCCACCGGTTCAAAGGCACAGGACCCCGTGACCAGACACATGCAGATCTTGTTGGCATCCTTGACTGCGATGCAGCCCTCCAGGTGACCGTCAGAGAAGCCTGAACAATCCTCGTGCAGGCCGAATCGGGTCTTCATGCCCTTGATGGGGATACTGTTGGCCGGTGTCAGCTCCGGAGCGCAAACGATGGGCTTGTCCAGGGGACCGGTGTGGAAGTTAAGGGAGGCGGCCTCCACCGATTTGAAGACGCATTGATTGCCGTGGTATGGCTTGGCTTTCATCTCTACGGACATGCCCTCGAGCATGCAGTAGGAGTCGACCACGCTGGGGCTTGGTTGCCCCTCGTCGGGGGGGATGGCGAGGGGCGCATTGGGGTAGCGCCACCCCGGGCCCACTTCGAAGGTGATGCTGTCAAATGCGGCCGCGGTGCCGGGAACAAAATCGGTGACCAGGAAGACGACGTTGACGACGTTGTTGAGGATGTCGGTGTTCCAGATGACGTTGAGCAGGGAAGCAAGCTCCTCGGGCTCATCGATTTCGAGGCGAGTCAGGCGGAACGGTGTGTCAGCGAAGTTGTCATAGTCACACTCGCAGAAATCGGAACACTCGCCGGTGTTTTCGGGAATCACAATGGGCGGGCAAGGCGGCTCCTCAATGGTATAGCAGGCTGCGACCAGGAGCAACGGCACGCACCAGAGAGCATGTCGCAAGAGAGAAGGGAGCACGGGCACCTCCAGTTTACGTGGAGCGAACTGCGTCATGACCGCGGACTCTAGCAGATGGTGATTGACGGAAACAAGAACTTACCTGCACCAATCGTTGCTTTCGGGATAACCGTCGTCTCGCCAGAGTACGTCCTGGGGGGTGTAGAGGCTGCCTAGAACATCGGAGGCGGCCATTTCGTAGAAGCGCCGCGCCTGCCTCACGGCCTTGAGCAAATCGACTTCATCGGTAGTGACGGTTTCACCTTTCCCGACCTTTCCGGCGATGACATTGGCACGTGCTGCGGAATCCCGGTCGGCAACGTCGGTACTTACCCCCCAGAGCAGCAGCAGCGTGCAGATCAGGAGAAAAGAGCCCGGTAACGCGGCGGCATGAGCGACCTTCTCCCGGGCTTGCCGCAGCACCAGCAGGACCACAACTGTGGCCCCCGCGACCAATGCCAGGCTAAGGCCAAACCACCACCAGGAGGCACTAGCCGGCACCACCACGACCTCCCGCAAGATTGGGGTGGCCGTGACAACCGGCAGCAGCAGTCCGTTGAGGAGGAGTGGCAGGTTGATTTGCCAGAACGGGCTGGGGAGGGCGTCGAAGTGGTAGGGATAGGTCCAGGCGGTAATGAACTGGTAGAAGAAGGCAACGGCGATGGCTCCGGCAAGGCCCCAGTGAGCCATGCGCCGAGGCAAAGGAGGCAATTTGCCCAGGGCTCTTCCCGCTGCCGCCAACCCCAGTGCGGCCCAGGGCAACAGCGGCAGAGCGTGGCGATTGAAGGCCAGATCATCGGTGTTGGTGCCTCGCCAGTAGGCGACGAAGAACAGGGTTGCGACCGTCACCAGGAGTCCGGCCAGTGCATGTTTGCGCTGGCCGGCAGCGCGGGTCAACCAGAACAGGCCACCCCATCCCACAACCACCCAGGGAACATTGAAAAGGAACCCCAGCTTGGGGTGGACGAAGCAGTTGGCCAGCACCGTCCACGAGAAGCCGACGTGCCCGTGCATACCCTTATGGATGTCGTAGGCCATGAAATCGTAGGCAGTTGCCAGCGGGTGTCCAAAGACAACCGCGTGGTAGATGAAAATGGCCATGATCGGCAAGATGCCGCCAGCTGCAGACAGGCCGAGGAAGGGAATGGCTTCGCGGCGGTGCCCCCGGTGGACTACTTCAAGCAAGAAGAGGAGGCCGCCATAGAC
>CALGBT010000253.1 GCA_937884235.1 uncultured Pseudomonadota bacterium | reverse complement strand
GGCCGTCGAGATACAAGACCCGAGTTGGCAGTGGTCCCCCAGGCTGCAGACGTCGCCGTCATCACAAGGAGCGCTGTTCATCAGGTAGATGCAGCCGCTCTCGGGGTCGCATGATTCGGAAGTGCAGACGTTGTCATCATTGCAGGAGAGCAGACCGGAGTGGAGGCACTTTGCCTGGTCGCAGTGGTCACCGACGGTGCACTCGTTGCCGTCGTCGCAGACACCCTCGGCAGCGGCGTGCAGGCAGCCGCTTTCGAAGTCACAGGAGTCCGCAGTGCAGGGATTGGCATCGTCACAATTCAAGGGCTGGCCGGCGGTGCAACCGCTGGCTGGGGCGCACCCTTCCTGGCCGTTGCAAAGGTCGTCGTCGTCGCAGGTCAAGGAGACTCCGGCTTTGCAACCCACGAGGGAGTCGCAACTCTCGTTGCCATTGCAGAGGTTGCCGTCGTCACAAACCAGCAGCGGCCCGCCCCCACATGCCCCGTCGGCGCACTGGTCCGCAGTGGTGCAGACATCACCATCGGAGCAGGCGGCGAAATTGGCAGCATAGAGACAGCCAACGACGGCGTCGCAGGAATCGTCGGTGCAAGGATTGTCGTCGTTGCAGATGGGCGGCACGCCGTTGCCGCAGGCACCTTCACCGCACTGCTCGCCAATGGTACAGGCATTATCGTCATCGCACGGGAAGCCATTGTTGGCAAAGACCAGGGAGCAGGCTCCAATTGCGGGATCACAATGGGGCTGCAAGCAGGTCGCGTCGGGGCCCTCTGGCGGCCCGGGGCATGTGACTTCCGTTCCCGGCTCAACTACACATTTATAGGGCCAGTTGGTCAGGTCGCATTGCAGTGTACCGTTACAGAGGTCGCCGTCTTCCAAACCCTCACAATCAGCATTGTTCTGGCAGTCACATGGGACCGGAGTCCCGCCACAATAAAGGTCCTGGCAACGGTCGGCCACGGTGCAGGGGTCGCCATCGTCGCAGTCGGCCTTGTTAGGCGTTGCCACACACCCGCCGAGCCCCTCGCAGGAATCGTCAGTGCAGGGGTCCTGGTCATCGCAATTCACCGGCAATCCGACGCACTTGCCGGCCTCGCAGTGGTCCCCCACGGAGCAGGCATCGCCATCTTTGCATTCGCCCTCATCCAACTCTTCGTTGGAGCAGCCCGATTCGCCGTTGCAGAAGTCTGCGGTGCACTCATTGCCATCGTCACACAGGGGAATGGTAGTGCCGCCGATATCGTCGGGCTCGTCTATCCCACCGTCGCAGTCGTCATCGAGTCCATTGCACGTCTCTGCCTGCGCCACTCCGGCATCACAAGCTGACAGTCCGGTCTCGGTGCAGACGCGTTTGCCCGTGCACGTGCCAGCCTCATTGGCCACCGCACAAGGGGCCCAGAGGGCGAGTGAGACTGACTTCCCCGTACAGGGGCAAACCCCGGCAGTAGCCACACACTGGAGTGTATCGATGCCGTCGACGGTAACCGTCGAGAGACATGCAAAGCCCCACGGGCAGTCGTCGTCTGCGGTGCACGCCCCCCCACAGAAGCTCCCCTCCTCACCGTAGGAAACGCAGAGGTCATCGTTGCCGCCCACAGACTTGCAGTCAGCGCCGGCAGCGCAAGGCTTGCAGAGGTTGGCCACGTCGGAGACGCAGATGAAGGCAACATCGGGACCGCCGCTACCTGTCTGCTTGCATGTCCAGCCCGGGGGGCACTCTTCCTGGCACGATTGGGTACAGACTGCGTCCCCCAGGTGCTCCACGCACCAGCCCGACAGACAATCCCCGTTCTCCTGGCAGGGGTCCAGAAAGCAACCTTCCCCGGGAAGACATTCGGGACCAACCACCTCCGGTTCCGCAAGATCCGGCAAGTCGAGAGTCCAGGGAAGCTCTGGGGCCGACTCGTTACCGTCGATGGCAACATCCACTGGTACTTCCGCCGCAATCTCCTCAAACCGAGAAATATCCTGGGCACTATCCGCCTTGTCAACCACGTCACTGGTTCCCGTGCATGCTGCGAGCATTCCCATTAGTGCAAGACAATAGACACTTCTCATGCTGTGGCCTCCCGCCAGTTCTTCGAGGAGTAGAGTACTATGAGCGAGGGGGCGTGAGCAAGCGAAGCCAGCCAGCGCCGTTCCACCAGTTACGAACGGCGAAACGGGGCCTTGTCAATCTCGTATCGAGCCATCTTTCGCAGCAGAGTTCTGCGACTGATTCCCAGCAGGCGCGCGGTCTTTGACACATTGCCTCGAGCCTCCATCAAGCCACGCTTCATGTACGCGGTCTCGGTCTGTGCGATTGAACGCTCAACCGCCATGGACAGAGGCTGCGCCAGGTCCACCACCGCTTCGCTGCCCTCCAGGCCATGCCCAATGGTCGTCCCCAGGGCGCCCCCGTCGTCGGGATTCACCAGGGCCGCGAAATGGCGCCGCGTCAGCCTCTCCTGTTGATATGTGAGGACGAGTCGCTCCGTCAGATTTTCCAGTTGCCGCACATTCCCCGGCCATTGGTAATCCTGGAGCGCGTCGAGAAACCCTTCGCTGACTTCGGGCCTGGGCATGCCATGGTGTTTGGACAACTGCCGACTGAAATGCCCAAAGAGAAAGAGCAGATCCTCAGGACGAACCCGCAGCGGAGGGATGGTCAAGCGAATGACGTCCAGGCGATACAAAAGATCCTCCCGGAACCGGCCCTCCTTCACCCCCTCGTCAAGGGAAACTCCTGTGGCAGCAATGATCCTGACGTCCACCGGAAACTCTTCCTCAGCCCCAACAGGTCGGATGCGACACTCCTGCAACACCCTCAAAAGACGATGCTGGGCCGACATGGGGATGTCCCCGATTTCGTCGAGAAACAAGGTCCCCCCCTCCGCATGGCGAAAGAGCCCCCGCTTCGCCCGGGAAGCTCCGGTGAAGGAGCCTCGCTCGTGGCCAAACAGCTCGGAGTCCACGAGATTCTCGGGAACCGCAGCACAATTCAAACCGACGAACCGCCCCGGTCGGTTGGAGCGACGATGAAACGCCCGAGCCAGCAACTCCTTCCCTGTCCCAGTCTCGCCCAGAATCAGCACCGAGGCATCAGTGGCCGCCGTCCGTTCGCAGGTCTCGAAAATATCCCACATCGCCTGGCTTCGACTCATCAGCCCTTCGAACTTCCATTCCCGCGAGACACGCTTCCGCAGCCGCAAGAGGCGCGGAAGGTACTGTTGCGCATCGACGATTTCAGAAATAGCGCGCACCACCTCGTCTGGGTCTTCAAATAGCAAGACATCTCGCGCCCCAGCAGTCAAGGCCGTGCGAACGATTTCTGCGGTCCCCCCGGGGGACCAGACAATCACATCGGTGAAGGGAACCTCGCGCCTCACCTTCGTAATGAAACTGGCAAGTGCGGCTCTCTTCATGCGCCCACCCGGCACTATACACGCCCGAGCACCAAGCCCGTGAGCCGCGGCCAACAACTCCTTGCCATCCCCAAAGTGATGCGGGTCGAAGGAGGCCGCCTGCAACGCCTCGCTCAACTCCTCTCCCCCCAACAACAACATGCACAAGGTCTTCTTCGCCCTCCCTTCTTTCACAGCCCCCTCCTTGATTGCGTCATTCCTGTCTCATTGCCCGACAAAGCGTGCCACACGTGACGCACCATGTCCACTTGTGATTGCCCGGCACCAGTAAAGCCCCCGCCTGTAGCGATGGTACGGCCCTTGCACAGCGAAGGGCAGGCAGTCCAACGGATGAAATGGAGAAGTACATGTACGAGAGCAGCAGCAACGAAGGGGGCGATGAAGCGTCGCTAATTCGAGCAGGGGTCGTCGGAGCCACAGGAAACACCGGAGTTGAGCTCGTTAACATCCTCACCACCCATCCCCAGGTAGAAGTCGTTTTCGGAACTTCCAGGGGACGGCGGGGGCAACGGCTCGCCGCGGTCGACCCTGGCAGCACCGACCTGGTGCTCCAACACCCAGACGACGTTCGCAACACCAAAGTCGACGTGGTCTTCCTCTGTCTTCCCCACGGTGCCAGCGCCCCCGCAGCCGAAGAGTGGTCCAATCGAGGCCCTCGAGTCATTGATCTGTCGGGCGACTTGCGCCTCACCGACCCCGAGCAACACAGCAGCGTCTACGAAACGCCCCGTGCCCAGAGCCTCATGCGCAAGGTCGTCTATGGACTCCCGGAAGTAAATCGGGACGCACTTGCCCAGGCTCTCGTGGTCTCCAACCCGGGCTGCTATGCCACCGCCTCCACCCTCGCGCTGCTTCCTCTGGCAGAGAAGGGCCTCCTCACGAAACCCGTGGTCATCGATGCCAAGTCGGGAGTTTCCGGGGCCGGCCGAGCCGCCACCGAAACGACCCACTACTGCTCCGCCAATCAGGACATACAGCCTTACAAGGTGGGGCGCGTCCATCGCCACGTGCCGGAAATCGAGCAAACCCTTACAGCCGCTCATGGCGGCAACCCGGTAACTGTGGTTTTCATTCCACAACTGGTCCCCCTAGAGCGTGGAATCTTGATCACCACTGTTGTTCACACCCCCGGGGAATCCGGGAAGGGCATCCACGCCCTCTATACCGCACGATACGCCGACCACCCCTTCGTCCGGGTCCTCCCCCTGGGTGATTTGGCGCGCATCCGCGGGGCCGCCTACACCAACCGGGCCGTCATCTCCGTAACCCCCATCCCGGACCAGGAGATGGTGCTCCTCACCTGCGCCATTGACAATCTGCTCAAAGGGGCCGCCGGACAGGCCGTGGAAAACATGAATCTGATGTTCGGTCTCCCGGAAACTGCCGGGCTACGGGGGGCTCCATAGGGGCCCGCGTTCTGTCTCAATCAACTCTGCATCGAACAAGCAAACAGCAACACGGAGAACATCATCCATGCAAGACGCAACCAAATCGATAACCCTGGTCAAAGTCGGTGGAGCCCGTCTCCAAACTACTCAAGACCTTGTCTCGCTTGCCAATTACATCGCCGGACTGCGCCGAGCCGGCCAGAGCGTCCTCGTGGTCCACGGCGGGGGACCGGAAATCAGCGAACTCCATGACCAGTTGAATGTACCCTTCCAGAAGAAGAACGGCCTGCGGGTCACCACCCCACGGGGAATGACCCTCACCACCATGGTCCTGTGCGGCCTGGTGAACAAGCGGGTCGTCGCCGCGCTTCTGGCCAACCGGCTGCCAGCCTTCGGGCTGTCGGGTGTGGACGGCGGTATCCTTCGCTCCAACTTCCTCAACCAGACGCTCTATGGGCATGTGGGAACTCCCCCGGAGGTCAACGCCGGCCTCTTGCACCTCCTCATCAGCGCCGGCCAGGTGCCAGTTATTGCCCCGGTTTCCCTGGGGCCAGACGGTACTCCAATCAACGTCAACGCCGACGATGCCGCCCACGCCATTGCCCGGGCCATGCACGTCGATTCACTCGAATTCATCAGCGACATCCCGGGGGTCCAGGGGCACGACAGTACCGTCATTCCCACAGTTAGAAGCGATGAACTGGAACCATTGATTGCCAACGCGGT
>CALGBT010000252.1 GCA_937884235.1 uncultured Pseudomonadota bacterium | reverse complement strand
TCGAGACGATTCTCCGAGAGAAGCGAGACCCCGGGCTGCTGGAATGGAGCGGCGGCAATCTCTTCAAGGCACGGGTATTTCCCATCTTTGCCCACTCCGAGAAGCGCGTAACCATCACCTACACCCAGGTTCTACCTCGCAATGGCAACGACTATACCTACGAGTATGCCTTGCGGAGCGAGATGCTGAGCGCACATCCTCTCAAGGAGCTGGCCATTGACGTCAAGATTCACTCGACCTTACCGCTGGCGGGGGTCGAGTGTTTGACGCACGACGTGCGCAAGGACGTTGGGGAACACGCGGCCAGCCTCTCTTTCACGGCCGAGGAATATCGTCCCGAGAGCGACTTCCAAGTACGTGTCTCAGTGCCGGATGATGCCCCCGAGATTGCTGTAGTTCCCAGCCGTCGTGCTGAGGACGGGTACTTCATGTTGCTCCTGGCTCCGCGTACTGCGGCGCAGGCTGATGGCCGTGCTCTACTGCCTGCGGGGGAGCCACTGAGAATGACCATCGTCGCCGATACCTCTGGCTCCATGGACCGGCCAGCTCGGGAGCGCCAGGTTGCCTTCATCTCTTCGCTCCTCGCTTCGCTGGGAGAGGATGATGCCTTTCGTCTGCTGGCCTGTGATTCCGCCTGCCGCAGCGCCGATGGCCTCTTTGCCGCGCCCGGGGCAGATGCCATAGATGCCGCGCTGGCCTTCCTTGAGAAGCAGAAGCCTCTGGGGTGGACCGATCTGGACGTTGCGGTGGCAGCGGCACTAGACGGAGCTAGACCCGGCGACCTGCTGGTCTACGTCGGGGACGGCATTCCCACTGCCGGCGAGGCCGATGTGTCAGCCGTTGCTGCCCGCATCAGCGACCGCCTGGCTCAGGCCGGAGTCGTCGGCCATGCGGTGGCGGTGACAAACCAGTACGAGGCCCAGGTCCTGCGGGCCTTTGCCGGCACCACGGGGACGTGGCGGCGGGTGCGCGAGTCGGCACAGGCGGCCGCCGGTGCTGCGGCGCTACTGCAAGAAGCCCTCGGAGCGACCCTCCTGGGGACCAGCTGCAAGTTTACCGGGGCACCGGTGGCGCAGGTCTATCCGGCAACCATTCCGGCGCTTGCCGAGGGGCGGCAACTGGTGCTGCTCGGACGCTACCTGCCGGGCAAGGAGAGCCGCAAATTGACAGTTGCCTGCGAGGGGACCAGAGGGGGTAGGGCGATTGCTTTTGAGAGAACCATTGACCTGCCGGCCGAGGATGGTGGCAACGCATTTGTTCCGCGGCTGTGGGCGCGTCGCTATCTCGATTACCTGCTCGAACAGGGTGGGGCACCGGACGTCAAAACTGAGATCATCGAGATGTCCGAAGTTTATCGGATCATGACTCCCTACACGTCCTTCCTCGTGCTGGAATCTGATGCCGACCGTGAGCGGTTCGGCGTCAAGCGACGGTTCCGCATGCGAGATGGCGAGAAGTTCTTCGCCGCAGGGCGCAAGGCTGCGGACCACGAGTTGCAGCGGCGGCACATGTTGCGAGCGGCTGACTGGCGTATCGAGATGAAGCGCACCCTGAGTGCACAGGTGGCCCAACTGGCACGGGGGGTCGCTGCCTGGGCCGGGCTCGTCCCGAGGGAATCGCAGAGATATCGCAACGATGAATGGAACGGCCTCGAAGGCAAGGACCGGGACTTCAAGTCTCTGGACCTCATCTCGTCAGTCCATGAGGAGAGCAAGGGCGCGCTCAGAGAGTTGGCTTCTGAGGACAAGGAGCAGATGTCTCGAGTCGACAACAGTGAGCTTGACGCCAACGAATTGGCAATGGAAGAGCCGATGCCGGTAATGGCAGACATGCCTGTGAACTTGCCGAAGGCCGCGGCGCCTCCCATGGAGAGGATGGCAGAGCAGCGTGTGGTGGCCGGCAAGAGAGCCATGGTCGCCGATCTGCTTTCCGGATCAGTTGCCACCAGCAGAATGTCCCGGGGCGAAGCCCGTTATAGCTATGAGCTTGATGGACGGATGAGCGCCGGCGAATCGGCAGGTCGAGGATACTGGGGCGGCGACATGAGCGGGCTTTCTTATCTCCCGGATTATGGCTGGGGAGGCCTTGGTGGCGGTGGGGCGGACTGGTCTCGTGGGCCGGCCAGTGGAGCGGCTGTAGAGTGGTACGAGCCCTACTGGTTTACACAGGTTTTCCCGGCCTTAGCGGCGGCGGTGGAACCTACGGTAGAGAAGACCGAGCGGAAGAAATGGACCGAGGTCCTGGAAGAGCTTTCACAGACCCTCTACCTGCGGGACGACATTGAGAAGCTGGGGACGCTGAAGGTGAAACAAAGCACCAGCTATTTCCGAGTGGAGCGGCAGGAGTTGTCCGCTACTACGACCACCACATACCTGCTCGACAAGGGAGCCTGGCTCACCCGTTGGGAGCAGCCGGCGGAGCAGACCCTGATTTCCTGGTGCGATGAGCAGGAGTGCTCCAGCGTTTCCACCGCATTCAAGGCTGGTCGGACCCGCAAGGCCAGTGAACTCGACGGGCGTCTCTGGCACCTGGCGTTGGGGAACTTCTCGCAGTCGTACTTCCATGATTCCTATTCGCCCGAGGCATGGACTGCGACTTTGGAGGAGCACGTCCACCAGCGGGTAGTCGTGCTCGAGTCTAAGCAAACCGCAGGCTACAAAGTGAAGATCGCCATCGATCTGCGCCTCAACTTGGTTACCAGCACCGAAACCTGGAGTGGCGGAGTGCTCTCGGCCCGCCAGGAGTTCTCGAAGCACGTACAGGTGGGCGAGGGCATCTGGTTGCCGGGTCTGGTGCAGGGTTTTGACGGGTTGGGACGGCGCAGCAGTTCCGTGGAATACAGCTACGAGGTGGTGAGCCCCCGCAACTTGAGCAAGGTCAAGGCGATGTTGAAGGCTGGCAGCGAGGGCGCGTTGCTATTGCAGTCACCCATGCCGACTTTGCTGGCGGCCAAGGAAGATGTGAAGAGCAAGAAGCCGCGGCTGGAATCGCTCTTGCGAATGGCCTTGCACTTTGGCGAGAGCCAGCAGTGGCCAAACACCACGCAGTGGCTCGAGCGCGCTCAGGAGAAGGCGGGCAAGCACGTCGCATTGAGCTGGCTCGATGATGGGGTGTTGCTCCAGATGCGGAATCAGCAGGAGTTGAAGAAGCATTTCCAGGAGCTGGCGCGTGCTTTGCAAACCGACGGTTCCAATGAGGCCCTCTTCCTGGCCAAACGGATGCTCAACAACGCATCATACCTCTACGGGGAGGAGCTGTTGGAACTCCTCGACCTGTTGGAGCCAACACTGCGGCGAGCCCCTGAGTTCACGGGGATAGGACGTCAGTTGGACATGATGCGGGTCAATACCCTGCAGTATCTGGGGCGCAGCGACGAGTCGCTGGCACTGTTGGAGAAACTCGCCAGGGTACACCTGCGGGCCTATGACGTGCAGAACGCTTACCTGGCACAGCTGGGCGCACTCGGCGAGTATGAGGTGGCCGGGAAGTGGCTGGATACTCTCCTTACGCAGCATGGCCCCTGGGAGTACTACGAAGAAGAGGGGCTGCGAGGCACCCACGCCCAATTCCTCCAGGACCGCGGCCTCTTCGAGGAGTTGTTGGCCTACACACAGGCCTGGTCCGAGCAGCTGCCGCTCTCCATTGGCCCCTACCAGCGGTACTTGAGTGCCCTTATCTTCCTCGGTCGACCCGAAGACGCCGACAAGATAGCCGAAGACTGGCTGGCCCTCGCCACGACCATCAAGGACTGGCGCGGAGCCGATGCTTTCAAGGTGCAGGCGGCATTCTACCACGCTCTGGGCCAGGACTACGGGCTCTACACCAACACCACCACGCCCGAGTGGTATCCGAAGTTGGCCGCGGCGGCGCTGGACCTTGCCGGTGAACCACTGATCAATCACGTCTTCTGGCAGTTGATAGGCAACTACGGATTTCTCGCCAGCGATGCCGGCAAGGCCTTCTTCATAGACCTGGGCAAACGCTTTGACAAGGAACTCAGTACCCTCCCTGTGGACACGCTGCTCACTTTCCTGGGGTGGCTGCAGAATGCGCCTGCGGAACAGCAGCAGAGGATCCCCTGGAACTCGATTATCAAGGGCCTGCACAAGCGTTGGGTTAGTGCCGAGACTCCGTTGGAAGAGCAGGGTCTCGCCAATGCTCTGCAGTCGGCGTTGCAAGGCCAGGGCAAGGTCGATGAATTGCTTGGGTTTGCCCGGGAAAGATGGCAGCGGGCCGACACAAAGGCCCGCCCCATGGCAGCGTGGGGCTACTTCAACCAGTTGTTGGTGACCCCGTTCACGGTGGTGCGGGAGCAGGCCGCTCTGGAGTTGTTCGATGAGTTGGGAAGCGGCGGAGAGAAGGAAGCCGAACATCTGGCGGCAGTGTCGGCGCTCGTTCAGCTCGCAGAGTGGATGCAGCAGGGACGCAATCAGGTTGCTATTGGTGCCATTGAGAAGCCCCAGGAGAAGACCCGCACCGAGTTGGCTGCGCTCTACCGCACCGCGCTTGAGAACTCCAGGAGGGAGACGGCAAAACGGCTCCTGGCAGAGTCCGAGAAGCACGGCAGTGATTTGACTCCCTGGTTCCTGGTGGAGCGGGCCGTGCTGCTGGCCCGCCTCGGCGAAGGTGTCGAAGAACTGCTCAAGGAGGGCTTCTCCAAATTGCATCCGCCGGCGCGGAGCATGCCGGGCAAAGTCGCGGAGGAGCAGGCGTTGATGACGCGCTGGCTTGACCTCCTCGACTACCTGGTCATGCGGTATGCTCGGGATGGCGAGGCCGCCGGTAGCCTGATGGCAGAGTACAATCGGCGCATCGCCCAAGGTGGGGATGGTGTCCACGTCTGGCAGGTCCGGGCTTTTCGGATGATGGTGGTGCTGGACCAGGCCGCGCAGCTCGAGGAAAGCGTCAGAAAGTGGGCCGAGACGGACCGCAGCGATTCTCTCTGGCGAGTGACTCTCGGTTACCTGTTGGCCGAGCGGGGCGATTTTGCCGAGGCCGTGGCGCTCTTCGAAGGAATCGCCGAGTTGGATGAATTGACCAACGAAGAGTGGCAGGCCCTGTCCGACTGGTACCTGGCTCTGGATCGCCAGGAAGCCCGAGAAGAGGCAGAAACGAAGCGGCTGCTGGTGCTGGATGAGTATCAGCTGAGCAACTGGCTGCAGAATCGGCTCTACCAACTGCAGGCCAACGAGCAGGGGGCGCAGCTTGAGGATCAGGATGTGGCAGTGGCCCGGGCGCTGCTGACCAAGGCGACCTACCCAGGTTCATACCTCTGGAACGTTGGTGAGCTCTACCGGATTACGAAGGACTGGCGGCTCTATGCGGCCCTCCCCGGAGCGCTGCCCGGTCACACTCCCGAGCAGATCTACCCGGCACTGCAGAATCTCTCCTATCAGCTCGCCCAGGTCCTCGATGAAGCGACCATTGACGCGCTGCTGAAGTCCATCAAGGAGGTTCGCCCCACCGCCAAGACTGACGTTGACCGACGGGTTCTGGACCTCCTGGAAGCGCTG
>CALGBT010000251.1 GCA_937884235.1 uncultured Pseudomonadota bacterium | reverse complement strand
CCGTTCGGGATGACATTGTCGAGTGCGGGGACCGGTGCGGCATTGCCTAGCCACGCAGAGATCCCTTTGTCGAGTGCGGGGGACCGGTGCGGCATTGCCCAGCCACGTAGAGATCCCGCCGGCGGTGAGGCGCCGTTGCGGTCAGTAGCACTCCGCCTGGCAGTCCTCCCAGATGCAGCCGATGAAGACGTTGTAGAGGTCCACGGCCTGCTGTCCTTGGGTTTCGGTGCAGTTCTGCTTGCAGGCGGTGTCGCCGTCACAATCGGCGATACAGAGTCCCGCAGCGCTGCACTCGGAACCCGTGGAGCAGGCCTGGGCCTGGGAGAGGCAGTTGTCGGCGATACAGATTCCGCAGTCGTCCAGGCAGAGGACCTCTTCGTAGCAGACCTCGTCGGCCTCGCAGGTCCCGCATTGACCGCCGCACCCATCGGGGCCACACTCGGTTGATTCGCAGGACGGGACGCAGTTGCGGCGCGCCTCGGCCTCCTTCCAATCGGAGTAATCAGAGCAGCTGCCGTCGAAGGTGTGCGGATTGCGGTAGAGGGTCGTGAAACAGCAGGCCCCAGTGCAGTCGGTCTCGGTGTTGAAGGCGCAGGACGTGGTGTCGTTGATGCAGCCCTCGGACCAGCTCCCGCCGGAGGAGCCGGAGGTGCAGCTCGAACTTGTCTTGAGCTCGTAGATGCAGCTGACCGCCGGCCCGGAGCTGTCTCCGTTGCTGTCGGACTCGCAGGCACCGAGGAGGAGGGCTGGAGCGGCCAGGATCATGGCGGCGAGGATGGATGTGGCGGGGGCTTGTCGGCTCATGGATTGAGTCCTCACGTTGGTGTAGCGTTGAGACGGAGCATAGCGCAGTTCCTGGTTGAACTCCAGTCCATCGCCTCGTCTGGCAGAAGCGTCACAACCCTCACGGGCGGTGCTGTGTTCGCGTATGGGTGGGGCGGGGAGCCCCTTCGACTCCGCTATGCTGCGCTCAGGGCGACACTTTTTTTGGGGCCCCCTGAAGGGTTGATTCCGGCGGCATGTGCGGTACACTGTTGCGTTGGCATAGAGGCGGATGGTGAAGGAACGAACCTACATGGCGCGGCTGGTGAGAGATGGTATGCGGGCGGGATATCTGCTGGCTGCCTGTTTCCTCGTGGGTGTGCTTTTCAACTACTTTCGGGGCGAAGGTATTCCGCTGGTTGCTACTGGCGACTATCAGGTCTTCGTGCCCTGCCCGGAAACTGAGAGTGAAGCTGGCAAGGTGAGCCTTGACGAAGTCGGGCCAGACGACAGTATCTCCTTTCCCAAAGATGCCACGCTGGTTGATGCGAGATCAGAAGAAGGCTATGCCGGTGGGCATATCCCCGGGGCCGTGAACCTGCCGTATGACGAGTTGGATGGTGTGGATGCTGAGGCCGTGACGGAATTGGCAGCCAGGGTTAGAGTTGGACGGGTGATTGTTTACTGCGATGGTTGGGAAGAGGAAGAAGACCCCGCTGCAAGATATGACCATCCGCCCTCCGAGTATCTGGCTGATGAGTTGAAGTCGGCAGGGATTGAGCGGGTGACCTCGTTGACTGGCGGATTGGGTGAGTATGTGAAGCGTGGTGGTGCGCTGGAGGTGGGTGGTGAGTAATCGGAAATGCCCCGCATCCCCGAATATCAATATCACAGCGCCTGGCGTCAGCCTGGCGCCGCCTTTCGGGGCCCAACCATGCTAGACAAGGCCACCAAATACGTCCTTCCCCCCCTGGACCTGCTGGCGCGGTTCTATCTGGGCGGCATCTTCATCTATGCGGCGTGGGGGAAGATCCTGGACCCCTATTCTTTTGCCCTTTCGATTGCCACTTACCAGATGCTGCCGACGCATGTGATTAATCTGATGGCCATGGTCCTACCCTGGCTGGAGTTGGTGACGGGCATTCTTTTGGTTGTTGGCACGCTGACTCGGCCCGCGGTACTACTAGTCAACGGCATGATGGTTGTGTTCATCTACGCAATCTGGTCCGCGGTCAGCCGTGGCCTTGACCTGGGGAGTTGCGGCTGTTTCGCATCGGAAGAAGCTGCCGCTGAGATTTCCATGGGTACCGTCTGGCGCGATGTCTGGTGGCTTCTGATTGGAATCTTCATTCTGCTCGTCCGTGAGCGCAGTCGGTGGGGACTCACCCGGTTGTGGGAATGGAATCAAGAACGCAAGTGGCGGGCGAAGGCCGCCGAGGATGGATAGGATGGTAAGGGCATATCGAGCGCTTTTGGTGATGACGATCTTGTGCAGTCTCGGTCTGGGCAGCGTGGCTGCCGGGCAGGAGGTACCGTGGGACAAGCTCCCCAATGTGCCGGCGGACCTGAGTGCCGAGGCGAAGTCGAGGGCTGTCGAGTTGATGAAGAGTGAGATGTGCTATTACGGCTGCGAGGGGTCAGTGCTTGACTGTGCGACCCGCAGCGCGCCCCACAAAACGGCCCTCTTTGCCGCCGGATTTATTACCCGCCAGGTCGCCCGGGGGAAGCCCAACAAGGAGGTGAGCAAGGACTTTCTGGACCGCGCCAGCTCTGTGCATCCTTTCAAGACCGTGGACCTGGATTTGACGACTGCTGTCTGTCTTGGGGCAACCAACGCCAGGGTTGTGGTTGTCGCCTTCACCGACCTCGAATGCCCCTTCTGCCGCATGGTTTCGCCCGTGCTGCGTAAGCTGGCGGCTGACCGCCCGAAGGAAGTGACCTACTGCTACAAGTTCTTCCCCGTCAAGGGGCATGGGCCGTTGGCAGTGAAGACCTCGATGTTGGGGGTAGCCGCCGATGTGCTGGGCAAGTTCTGGGAGTTTCATGATGTTATGTACCAACAGTTCGAAAAACATGACGATTCAGACATCGCCGGTTACGCCAAATCCCTTGGGCTCGACTGGGCCAGGATGCAAGAGATTGCTGGGGCCAAAGAGACGAAGAAGCGAGTCACGACATCGAAGCGCGAAGGCCTGAAGCTAGGCGTCAAATCAACGCCAACCATCTACGTTAACGGCAAGTTGTACCATGGCGAGAAGTCCGAGGTGGAACTGGTTGACCGCGTAGAAGAAGAGCTGATGTTGGCTCAATAACCCCCCCAATCCCCGAATATCAATATCACAGCGCCCGCTGTAAAGCGGGCGCCGTCTCTAGATAACCACCCATGCTACCGCGGTGCGAAACGGAGTGGGGCCGGTGCGAAACGGAGTGGGGGCGGTGCGTGGGTGGTTACCAGCCAATCATGGTGCCCGGCCTCGGCACCAGAAAATCACCTTGCATATCACGGAGCCGGTGGCGTTCGGTGCGACAGGTATGGACCAGGGCGATGCGTGCCGGTGGTGGGCTGGCTGCGGCGGCGGTAGCCAGGACTTCCCGGACACTGGAGTGACCAGGCGTGCGTTCCGTGAGGCGAAAAGCTTCGTGAATGACCAGGTCGCAGCCGGCAAAGAGCAGTGCCGAGGCCGGAGTAATCTCGCCATCACCACTTACCATTACGGACTTCCCGTCGGGGAAATCGAAGCGGGCAGAGTAGTTCTCTACCCCATGAATGGTAGGGGCCGTGGTGATGGCAATGTTTCCCCACGTTCCCTCGCCCGGAAGCGGCACTGGCGAGAGCCGTAGCTCGTAGCCCAATTTGGTGGAGTATCCGGCATAAGCGTGCTCAATGATCTGATGGATTGTGGCAAGACGGTTGGGGGAAGTGATCACGTCCA
>CALGBT010000250.1 GCA_937884235.1 uncultured Pseudomonadota bacterium | reverse complement strand
TGTAGTCCTGGCCGCTGGTGCAGGGGCGCAGCCCCCCTTTCCACAAGCCATCGTCCGGCAATGGCTGTGCGGGGTCGTTGGACGAGAATGTGGCCAGGGTGGCCCCCTCCGGGTCACCACCGGAATAGACCTGGGCCAGCGCAGTCACTGATGACAACAAGATTGTCGTGAGAACCAACGCACGCAATGCTCTCATCATGAGCCTCTCCCGTCTTGCGAATGGCGCGACAATAACAAATCCAATGGTACGTTGGTAATTGTTTGTTGACCCGACTCCATGGTGGAACCCTGGCAACGAAGTGAGCGCAGAGTTGCTAATAGGGCTCCCAGATGCCTACGCCGCAGAAGTTGTTCCCTTCGTTCCATTGTTGGTTCGGGGTGGTGCAACTGCAGCAGCAGAGGTTGCCGTAGAGGTTGGCAGCACCGTGCGTGCAGGCTCCGGTCTCAGAACAACCGGAGGTAACGGTCCAGTTGAGGTTACTGCTGCCGGAGGTGGAAACGGACCGCCCCAGGGGGTTCGAAGTGGGATAGAAGGACCCGTTTTCGTTGGGATATCCTGAGCAGTTGTATGATTGCCACACGCAGTCTGCTCCAGTCGCTTGCTCGCAAGCATCCTGGGCCTGGCAGTACCAGTCTCCGGGTGCACAACTCTTCACGCCGTAAACGGCAACGCCGTTCCAGGTGCCGATGCGCCAGTCGGCCACCGGGGGGGCGGTGCAGTCGTTCTCGCAACCATCGCCACCCACCTCGTTGCCGTCGTCGCACGCTTCCCCCGCCTCTTTGACACCGTTGCCGCAGCACGGTGCGATGGGCGTATGCAAACAGCCCTGCTGAGAATCACAGGTGTCCGATGTGCACTTCTTGGCATCGTCACAGTCCGGCGCCCCGGAGCCGGTGCAGGCACCATCAGCGCAGATGTCAGTGACGGTGCACTCGTTGGAATCGTCGCAAGAGTCGGCGTTGTTCGCATAGACGCAGCCGACGTCGGCCTCACAGGAATCGTCGGTGCAGACGTTGCTGTCATCGCAATTCACGCCCCCGGGACCTGCGCATTCTCCGTTTGTGCAGACATCGCCTGAAGTGCAGGCATTGCCATCGTCACAAGGCACAGTATTGGGTGTATTCTGGCAGCCGACTTGCGGGTCGCAGGAATCATCGGTACAGAGATTCTGGTCATTGCACACCAGGCTGGCCCCCTGGCACCAGCCGTTGGTGCAGGCATCGTCAATGGTACAGGCATTGCCATCGTCACAGTTCGCCTGGTTCGTCAGGAAGAGGCAGCCCGACTCCGGGGCGCACGAGTCGTCAGTACAGGGGTTGTTGTCGTTACAGACGGGTGGCTGAGCGCCCACGCACTCGCCGAGTTGACACTGATCCTTGGTCGTACAGAGGTTGCCATCATCGCAAGGGGCGTTATTCAGCATGTGCACACAACCCTGGTCGGGGCTGCACTTGTCGGTAGTACAGACGTTGTCATCATCACAGTCCAGGGCAACCGCGCTCTGGCACTTCCCAGCCAGGCACTTGTCGTTCAGTGTGCAGGCATTGCCATCTTCACAGGCCGCTTCGTTGGCGGCGAAGAGGCACCCGAACTGCTGGTCGCAGGAATCGTCGGTGCAGGGATTCCCGTCGTTACAAGCGAGGGAGACACCCGGTTGGCACAGGCCAGCAGCGCAAGCGTCATTGAGCGTGCAGGCGTTCTGGTCGCTGCACGGGACTGTGTTGTTGACATGCTCGCAGCCACCTTCGATGGTGCAGACGTCGTCAGTGCAAGGGTTCTTATCGTCGCAATCAAGGGATGAGCCGGCCACACAGGCACCGCTAGCACAATGGTCACCCGCGGTGCAGGCGTTGCCGTCGTCACAGCCTGCGGCGTTGGCCTGGTGGGTACAGCCCGCGTTGGCATCGCAGCCATCGTCGGTACAGGGGTTGCCGTCGTCACAGTCGGCGGCTGCGCCCGGCAGGCACGAACCCGCTAAGCAGAGGTCACCAATGGTACAGGCATCGCCATCCTGACAGGGTTCTTCGTTGGCGGTATGACTGCAGCCATCGGCCCCATCGCAGCTATCGTCAGTACACGGGTTTCCGTCGTTGCAGTTGGCGGCTACACCGCCAGTGCAACTCCCCTGCTGGCAGCTTTCGCCGATGGTGCAGGCATCATCATCGTTACAAGCCAGCCCCTCGTGGCCGGGTACATCCTCGCATTTGCCGGACACGGCGTTGCAGACCGCGGCGAGGCAGAACGCATCGGGTCCTTCCGGCGGTTCGCAGTCCACGACGGTGGCGGGGTCGACTTCGCACTGGTAGGGCAGAGCTTCCTGGTTGCAGATCAGCGTACCCGTGCACGGGTCACCGTCATCGAGTTTGTCGCAGTCATTGTCCACGTTACAGTCGCATGCCACCGCAAAACCGACGCAGACGGTAGCCTTGCAGGTATCGGCGACGGTACACGGCTCACCGTCGTCACACTCTTCCAGGTTGGGCAGGAAGTCGCAGCCTCCCAGGCCATCACAGACGTCATCCGTGCAGGGATTGTCGTCGTCGCAGTCGATTGGTGCGCCGGTACACACGCCCGCCTCGCAGTGGTCACCGATGGTGCATGCGTCGCCGTCGAGGCACTCGCCTTCAGTGAGCGCCGCATGGGAGCATCCGGCTTCTCCCAGGCAGGAATCGTCGGTACAGGGGTTGTTGTCGTCGCATATCAGGAGCAGTTTGCCGCCGGACTCTTCGGGCTCGTCGATGCTGCCGTCACAGTCGTCATCAAGTCCGTTGCAGGCCTCAGCCATGGGGACCTTGGCATTGCAGGCAGAGAGGCCCTCCTCGGTGCAGAAGCGCTTGCCGGCGCAAGTGCCACTCTCGTTGGCCGCCACACAGGGCGTGGAGAGCGAAAGAGCCACCGACTTTGCGGTGCAGGGGCAGACCCCGGCATCGGCCAGGCATTGCAGCGTCCCAACGCCGTCCACCGTGGTCGCTTCCTGGCAGGAAAATCCCCACGGGCAGTCATCATCGGCGGTACAGGTGCCGCCGCAGAAAGCCCCCTCGTCGCCATATTGCAGGCAGAGGTCTTCGGCTCCTCCGACGCTCTTGCAATCAGACCCGGTGCTGCACGGCCGACAGAGGTTGGC
>CALGBT010000249.1 GCA_937884235.1 uncultured Pseudomonadota bacterium | reverse complement strand
TCCCGCACCCAGGTAATCCTTGTCCTTGAGCGAGGCGATGCCGGGAACGTTCGGCTCCACGCAATCGGGTACCACCGAACCCGCCACGGGCCAGGTATCGGCAACACAGTCGCCATCCAGGTCCAACTCGTTCTCGCCGGTATCGGTGAAACAGCCGGCCGCCGCCTGCTCCGGCCACGGGTTCTTGGTGGACCCACATAGGCCGTTGTTTAGATTGGCCACGTTCTTGTTGCTGGTTTCGTCGGCGAAGTAGTCGTAACGCACCACCAGGCCATCGCCATTGGCGTCCTCGATTTCCAGGATGCGGTTGTTGCCCGGCCACTCCTCAGTGCCGGTCCAGCCTTGCCCCTTGTATCCGTATGTGTATTTGTATCCGATGCGCACTCCCTTGCCCTTGCCACCGGTAGCGATGTAAGGCAACTCAAAGACGGCGGTCCAGACGTTGTCTCCCGCCACGTTATCACCACCTTCTCCGTCGTCCCGCATGGGCACAGTGTTGGGGATCCAGTTCCCCAGTTGGGTATTCACTTCAGCCCATTGCGGTGGAGTCAGACATTTACCAGTGGACTTCACTCCAGTTTCGCAAGCAAGGGTCTGCGCCCCCGGCTCGCTTGTGAACATCCCTCCGGTGATGTAGAGAGTCTTGCCTGCTTCGCTTTTGGCATTCTTGAAAGGACTTATGACACCACAGTTCCGGTCCCGGTTGCCCTCGTTGATGTCAGCCATGAAGACCACCGTCATGCGCTCCCCGGTAGAGCAGCCGGCGATGAGGATCTGATTGGAACTTGCTGCGAGGGCAGCTTCGAAAGCATGGGCCGAGAGGTCCACGAGGCCGTCGCCAGTGTAGTCCAGCTGTGCGGCAAGCAGGAAATCCTCGTTGAGGAAGAGCTTCGACGGGTCGGGGAAAAGCAGCGGCGCCGGGTAGGTAACGTCACGGGCGGCGGCGGCCAGAACCCGTTGCACCATGCGATGGAAAGTGAAGACGGGGCCGGTTTTGGTAGTGATGGCAGCGCTCAGCTCAGCCAGCACCCCGTTAGTCGATTCCGCTCCCGCGGCCCCCAAATTACCGGCCGCCCGCAACATCACCAATGTCATGGTCGTGGTGCGGTCATTTAGATTCGCCATCACCTTCTCTGCTCCACCCCAGGTCATGCCTCCGAGGTGGTAGATGGGCGAGTAGAGGTCCGGGTCGTAGTAGATATCACGGTTGCGCGGGATGCGGGTGGCCAATCCCAGCAGGCGCTGCGGCCCACTGGCTGCGACCACCACCAGATTGCGATAGTCAGTCGTCCCCGGGAAATCCGCGTCAAATATGCCCGTCGGCTGGATCTCCGCGGAGTAGGCCGGGAGATGGGAGCCCGTGGATGAGTAGAAGTCAACGGTGCCCCCCGGGAAGGCATAGACCTGACCGCGCACGGTGTAGGGTTCCGGGGCATCCGGGACCCAGTCGGGGCCCCACTCGGTGGCCTGATTGAGAATCGGCTGTTCCAGGCCGCAGCCCGGCAGCATGGGAGCCACCAGAAGGAGCAATGCGAGGATGGTTCCTGTCGTTCTCACCATGCCACCTCCAATGTTGCCTTGGAACGCCAGACCTTCCAGAGTTGGTCATTCAGCCCCAGTACCGCCGGTCGGTCCTGGTCCTTGTGCACGTACTCAAGGTGGTAGTTTAGCGAGGCTCCGCCCCAGCGATAGGAAATGCTGGCGAAGCCCTTCTGCTTCCTGGTGATATAGTCGCCATAGCCGCCGGCAAGGTCGCCACTGCGGTTGGTCTCGTCCCAGTAATCGACCTGGCCGCCCAGGCCAACCGTCAGGTATGGCAGCACTGGCATCGAGGCCGCGAGCCGGGCGATGACGATGTTGCCAAGATAGTCATCATCAGAGTAGGCCTTGCTAGAGTCGTCATGGGTCAACTTGCGCCAGTCATCATCGCGGATGTACTTGACCTTGGCCCCGATTTTCAGGCCGAAGTCGAAGGTGTAGTTGGCCTTCAAAACAGAGATGATCGACTGACGGTCCTGGTCCCGCTTATAGACACTGCGCGGGTCGCGACCACGGTCGCCGATATTGGCATAGTCGTAGAGGTCCGTGTCAGTGAAGCCCTCGGAATAGAGGAAGGTCGGGTACTTGTTGTCGACGTCGCGGTTCTGCTGATTGGTATCGTAGGTGATATATGTCCCCTCGGCTGCCAGGGCCAGATTGTCGCCCTCATATTCCAGCAGCGCGGTTCCCCCCATCCAACCAATACAACTTTCGAAAAATGACTCATCGAAATCCATGAATTCATTGGCCAGATTGAGCGTGGGGAGTTGCCCCCCCTCGACGAATCCATCAGTGAGGAGCACATCGGCTTCCCGGCGAGCGGCGAAGATCGAGGTCCAGTCCTCGCTGATGTAGAACCCCTCAAGCTTGAACGAGAGACCCATGTCAAAGGGGTCGACCAGATAGAAACGACCGCGCCCCGAATAGCCGTGAACGTCCCCGTAGACAACTGGGAACATGCCGCCGTTCTCGGCCACGCCGTTGGTCACGAAGTCCTCGCCAATAGCAGAGTAGGAGTAGCCCCCCAGCAGGTGAGCATAAACCACCTCCCCGGGCATCATCTCCACCTCGACGGTGGTGACGCTGTTCTGGTAGCGAGGGTAGGAACTGACCGCATGGTCCTCCACACAACCCGGGATATCGTCCCCCAGGGCGTCCTGGCAGTTGCCTGTAAGACTGCCAGTGGCATCGGGGTCCCACCTGTCGAACTCCACGTCCCGGGTGAAGCTGGAGACCAGGGAGACCTTCATCCAATCGAGGGGCTCTGAATCGAGACGACCGGCATAGGCCCAGTCCTGGGTGATAAACGGATATTCCAGGGTATCGTCGCCAACTCCTGTGGACCAGCCCGGCCCCACCCAGAGTTTTGGCAACGCGATGATGCCCGCATGGTAGCGCAGCAGACCAGACTCAAAACCGCCCTGGGCAAAAACGCCGCGGGCATTATCCCGATCGATATAGCGAATCTTGCCGATGGTCCATGAATTGAACATGGAGAGGTCAGAAGCACCAAACTTGACCCAGTCGATGAAAGGCAGGTCAGGATTGATATCGATGTAGAAACCTCGGAACTTCAGGTACATGGC
>CALGBT010000248.1 GCA_937884235.1 uncultured Pseudomonadota bacterium | reverse complement strand
CCTGGCTGGCGGCAGTGATGTCGACCCCGGTCCAGCCGCCGCCGTCGGTGGTCATGTCGCAGTAGACCTCCACTTCGGGGAGTGGACCATCGCCGTCAACGTCAACCATGTACAGTCCATCTTCCAGCCCGGGATCCGCGGCCAGCAACTCGGCACAGCTGACTTTCGGACAGACGTTTCCGTCGACCACACCGTTGCAGTCATTGTCAAGCCCGTCGCAGGTCTCGTCGACTGCCCCGGCAAAGGGGTCGCACGCCTGGGGTTCCCCTCCGACACAATTCTCCATAGTATGCTCGCATGGGCCGAGGCCGCAGGTCGTGGAGCCCAGGCCCTCGTCGACATTGCCGTCGCAGTTGTTGTCGAGCCCGTCACAGAGTTCCTCTACTCCTTCCCCCGGAATGGCGTTGCACCAGATGCCGGTGCCGTCGTCCAGACAGACCATCTGGCCCCATGCCAGGCACTCGCCGTTGCCCAGGCTGCAGGCCTCCCACAATTCGGGCCACGTCTCGTCGGGCCCGTCACTGCAGTTGTTGTCGATTCCGTCGCAAGGCTCGGCCGCGCCAGGGTAGATGGATGCATCTGCGGGCGCACAGTCGTCAACGTCCAACGCCCCGTCGCCGTCATCGTCGGTATCGCACAGGTCACCCTGGCCGTCATTGTCCAGGTCGACCTGGCCGGGGTTGGGTGTCACCGGGCAGTTGTCCACGGCATCCAACACGCCATCACCGTCGGCATCGTCGTCGATGCAGTCGGCGATACCGTCCTCGTCGACGTCTGCGAAGCCTTCATCGACCTGCCCGTCACAGTTGTCGTCGGTGCCGTTGCATTTCTCTGCGGCCCCTGGGTGGACATCCTCGAGCAGCGGCTTGCAGTCGCCCGCCTGCTGGGTCGTATGTAGTTCCTGAGGACCGCACAGGCACTTCTTCAAAGCGGCGACCCCGTACCCGTCCTGATCGACGTCCATGTACCAGCCTTCGCATCCAAGGGCCCCTTCCTCGTCGATATTGGAGTCGCAGTCGTCGTCGATGTTGTTGCACGTCTCCTTGGCGAAGTGCGAAATCTCCGGGTTCAACGGTGCACAGTCGGCCACATTCACTTCGCCGTCACCGTCCACGTCGTCGTCGCAAGGGTCGCCAAGGCCATCTTCGTCGAGGTCTTCCTGGTCGGGATTGGCCAGAGCGGTGCAGTTGTCGGCACCGTCGTCAACGCCATCACCGTCGGCATCGTCATCGCAGGGGTTGCCGATGCCATCGCCGTCACCGTCCTCCTGGCCCGGGTTGAAATGCAGTGGGCAGTTGTCCCCGCCATCGGCAATCTGGTCGTTGTCGTCGTCACTGTCGCAGGCGTTGCCCTGGCTGTCGAGGTCGGTGTTCATCTGGTCCGGGTTGGCAATTTGCGGGCAATTGTCCGCCCCATCGACGATGCCGTCGCCGTCGTCGTCTTCAGTCATGCAGTCCGCAATGCCGTCGCCGTCCGTATCGGCGAAGCCCTCGTCAGTCTCGCTGTCACAGTTGTCGTCGAGGCCGTTACAGAGTTCGGGGGCGGCGCCCTCCAGAGGGTCACAGACGAGGGATACGCCGGAATCGCAATTAGTCACGGTATGTTCGCAGAGGCCGACTCCGCACGTCGTTTCACCCAGGCCTTCGTCGACGTCGCCGTTACAATCGTCGTCCTCGCCGTTGCAGATTTCCGCGGCGGGGAGTGCGGCGGAGCAGTCCGTCAACCCGTCGTCGGTGCAGGAGCGTTCACCTCCACAGGTTCCCAGGTCATTGGCCTGATAGCACTGGGTCGCGGCCCCCAGGGCAATGGCGGTGGCCGAGCAGGAACAGAGACCCTCCAGTGGCAGACATTGCATGGCAATGCCGTGGCCCGGAACGTCGGTTTCAAGGCACTCATAGCCGCCCGGGCAGCTCAACGAGTCACCGCAAGCGCCGCCGCAGAAGCTGCCGGCCGGCCCGTGATTCACGCAGAGCCCGCCGGTGTCATTGCCCCCGGCCTGGCAGTCGGAATCGGTGAAGCATGGGTGGCATAACCGCGGGTGGGTGGGAACGCAGAGAAAGACGACGTCTGGGCGAGAGCCGGCATCTTGCAGGCAGAGGAATCCTTCGGGGCACTCCTCCTGGCAACCAATGGTGCACGCTTTGCCTTCGGCCGTCTCAATGCAATAGCCGGAAAGGCAATCGGAGCCGTCGTCACAAGGCCAGCCGAAGGCCCCCGCAGTCCCGGTATCCCCTGGATTGGGCAACTCTGTCGAAATGTCCGGCACGTCTTCGAAGGGGAGTTCAGCGGTTTCATACACCTCGGCATCCGGCGCTTGAGAGGTCTCGAAGATGTCTGTGACGGTGGCCTCCGGGGAGTTGCCGGTATCCGAGAACATGGCGGTTATGCCGCCGCCGCAACTTGTGATGAGAAAGAAGACCGCGACGAATCCTCGTTGCGCGTGATGAGCCATGATGGACCTCCGTGGGTCTGATCAGTGTCGGCAACCCGTTCGCTCATGTCAACACTGCCGATGCGCAAAGGCCCCCACTTCCTGACAGGCGTGGCTCGTAACGGCGATGGCAAGACTTGTTGGAGTCATGACAGAACCATGACATTAGGCGCGTACGCTCGCCTGCAGGAACTTGAAAATCACGGAGGCTTCACATGATAAACAAGCTTACCAGCGGCTCTGCTCGCATCCTTCTGGCCGGTGTTTTCGGGCCGTTTGGAGTGGACGATGATTTTGGTCGCAAAGAAAACATAATGGAGTTGTTCCATAATCAGGTCACCCGGGAACAGGCCCTGGCATCATTTCGTTTCCTGCACCGCTCCTTTGGTCTCTACTTTCTGGCCGAGAACATCGATGCCGATGTAACCGTTCTGGATTTTCCATCGAGGAGTCGTTTTGAAAAGGAAGTGAGCAAGGGCTACGACATTGTCGGCATCTCCTTCATTGCACCTAACTTTGTCAAGGCCAGAGAGATGGCTCGCATCGTTCGCAAACGAGCTCCCCAGGCTACTATTATTCTGGGTGGACATGGGGCGGCGATTGAAGGTGTGGAAGAACTCCTCGACTGCGATCACGTGGTCAAGGGGGAGGGCATCCGCTGGCTGCGCGAGTTCCTGGGGCAGAACCCCAATG
>CALGBT010000247.1 GCA_937884235.1 uncultured Pseudomonadota bacterium | reverse complement strand
CGTGCTCTGGTTTGACCATGACCGGATGGAGCAGGTACTCATCAACCTGCTGGCCAACGCCGTGAAATTCACTCCCGAAGAGGGCGAGATTGGAGTCACCGTCTCCTGGGAGGGAAAGGAGGTCCAGGTGGTGGTCGCCGACTCCGGCATCGGCATTCCCCCTGACAAGTTGGAGCTGGTCTTCGACCGCTTCTCACAGGTCGATGGATCCACCACCCGGAAGTTCGGAGGCACCGGCATCGGGCTGGCGCTGGCCAGAGAACTGACGCAGTTGCACGGAGGTCGCATCTGGGCCGAGAGCGAGGATGGGCAGGGGACTCAGATGATCGTCCGGCTGCGTGCCGGGACGGAGCACTTTGACCAGTCTGTTCTGGACCGCCGACAGCAGACCGTCGACACTGACCTGAGCCGACGCGCCAATGATGGCAGCATGCCAAAATGGAGCCAGCGCTTCGAGACACGCAATGACTACAAGTTCCTGGCCATCGATGAGGCCACCGAGCGACGACTGGCTCAGCGAGACTCAGCGCCAGCGGTTACCCGCTCAAATGCGCGGGTTCTCGTTTGCGAGGACTCAAAGGAGATGCTGCAGTTCATTCATTTACAGTTGAAGGACCGCTATCAGGTTTCTCTTGCCGAGAACGGGGCGAGGGGATGGGAGTTGGTGGAGAAGCTGCGTCCCGACCTTGTTGTTACCGACTACATGATGCCGGAGATGGATGGGATGGAGTTGATTCAACTTATCAAGAAGACGCCGGCGACGATGCACATCCCCGTCGTTATGCTGACTGCCAAGGCCGGGCTCTCCGATCGCGTGGCCGGCAAGCATGCCGGGGCCGATGAGTATCTGGGCAAGCCCTTTAGTACTACCGAGTTGCTCGCGGTCATCGGCCAGCTACTGCAATCCAAGGAGCAAGAAGCTGACAGACTGGTGACCCACCGCATGGATTCGGTGGAGATCATCGCCGGACGGCTGGCCCATGAGATTCACAATCCGCTCAATTACATGAAGAATGGGGCGATGCTCATCGGCAAAGCCATCGGCCGGCTCAACAAGGCCTTTGATGATGATGTGGCGGACCTCGACGCGCAGCGCCACAAGGCGCAGAAAAGCATCGCCCGCCTCCTGGAACAGATCAACGTCGGTGCGGACCGAATCGGCTCTACCGTTGACTTGCTGCGCGAGTACGCCAGGGAAGGGTACAGCCCAGAAATGAGAACCTATTCGGTGCTCGAAGGAGTGCAGGCTGTCTTGAACGTTGTGCGAGATCGAGACGGGCTGGAACGGGACGTAGGACTCGACGTCGAGGAGAGTGCTGGCGCCATCACTTGCGTGCCCCAGGAGTTCCACGAAATCGTTTCCAACCTGGTCCAGAATGCCTTCGACGCGACCCCTGGCGACGGCCGTATCAGCGTGTTTCTGAGCGGCGATGCCGCGACGGCCACGATTGCCGTGGAAGATACCGGAGAGGGGATGTCCAAGGAGGTCGTTGACAAAGTGTTCTCTCCGTTCTTTACTACCAAGGAGCCGGGGCGCGGTATGGGCATGGGTACTACCATTGTCTATCGCCTGGTGAAGAAGTATGGCGGGTCCATCGATGTTAACTCGCAAGAGGGTGTCGGGACCCGTTTCACCGTCGTTCTACCACGCCAACCAGCGGAGCGATCCGAGGGAGGACCAAATGGCACTGCTTAAGTCCATCGCGATCATCATCGGAATTCTCGTCGGCTCCGTCTTCATCTGGAAATTCGCAGATGTCTACATTACGGTCAATGGTATTGAAGCAGACCTGAACAAGTATGCGGGAGACCTCCTGGTGGAGTGCATCGGCGACCCCTATTGCGAGGACGATATCATCGAGCAGATGGAGATGGTGAGGACTCACAACGGTCGTGACGTGGTGCTCTTCTACGAGACTCTCGACTACGCCTCATCAGCAAATACAATCTTGCTGGACGGCTACAAAGTGGTGGACCTGTTTGTGACCAAGTATGTCTATACTTTCTCCATCGAAGTCGATGTCTGGCGCTGACCTAGTCCTTACTCCGGACTCGCTTGCACTATCGTTGGCCCGCCCTTGACAGACCCCCGGGAATCTTCAGCAGAGCGCTCTTTCTTGTTCATGGTGTGGTGACTAGCCATACCGCAATCGTCAGGTCGAGCGCCAATGCCCCGAGATAGGTCCATTGCAGGACAGGTCCGACCCATGAACGGGTGAAGCGGATACCGAGGGCACGACGCGTGGCGATGACGAACCACGGTAGCAGAGAGATTGCAACCACCAGCATGGGCCCACTTGGTGGCAGTAACGGCGCCAGACCAGTGGCTATTGCCAGGAGTAACAATAGAGTCCTGACGCCAGGCTCTAGCGGTTGACGACGTACCGCTGCCATCGCTGCCACTCCCACCGGCCAGAGCAGGAGCAGGAGCCCCAGGAGAACCGTCACGGGATTGACCCATGAGCTCTCCACTTCGTAGAGATGCGCAATCAGCTGCGCCGGCTGCGCCCATGCAACGGCCAGTAAGAAGAGATTCTCAGCCATGGCGCTCAGGGCGTCAGCCAGGGCACTTCCGAGTTGGCCGGGGAAGAACCCGAAGTGTCCCGTGCCGTTCCCCGCAGAAACTCCGAAGAGAAGCGTCTCAACCATCCCCAGGTCGGCGCCACGGAGTCCTAGGAGCAAGAGGGGCCCGATCGAGCAGGCCAGGCAAATCAAAGCGAGGGACCATCCCCCGGGGGGACATCTCGAGGTACTCATGGGCGGCCTCTCCTCGCCCCGTCCCGCCATCGGCGAGGGCAATGGTGAAGCGTGAACTGCCCGCCGGACTGCTTCGTCTGGCAGGTGGTTGGCAGATCGCATGCGAAGGGAGCCTCTACGAGCAGGGCGAAGGGTAGCTCAGGCCATGGTGGACAGGGCTCCGCCGGGCGGTGGGGAGACTCATGGACGTGCAGCTGGAAGCCGGCACTCCGGTATGACCGCTTGGTTGCCGTAAGGCTGTGTGTCGTGACGTCGGGGTAGCGACCTCCACCCAGTGCCAGCAGCACCTGATGCTCCACGGGGCCGCGCCCCACCAGCACCAGTGGGCCAGATTGCGATGTGGACTTGAGGGCAAGGTAGGTTTGCACGAAGTCAGCGATGGGGGTCGCGTCATGGACCAGATCGCGATGTCGTTCCGACGCTGGTCTGGGGTCCAGGGGAGCCCGGTAGTAAGTGGGAATAAGGTAGGCGATACCGGCGCATGCCAACAACGTGATGCCGGCTCCAGCACACTTCCGGATCGTACCGCCGGTGCTGCATAGCTTCGCGGCACCGTGGCCTGCCAACGCCAGCACCAGCGGCAGTGCGGGCAGGGCGTAGCGGAGCTCGATGGGAATGGCAAGGCCGATGAGCGGCACTGCCAGTAGCCACCCCCCGGCCAGCC
>CALGBT010000246.1 GCA_937884235.1 uncultured Pseudomonadota bacterium | reverse complement strand
GACATCGCGGCGGCCGACCAGCGGGCGACAGAAGAGATCGGGACTCAAGATGCTATTGTCCCAGACTCTGATGATAGCCGCGTCGAAGCCGAGGTGGCGGTGTGCCAACCGCAATGCGAGGGCAAGGATTGTGGCCCTGATGGCTGCGGTGCCAACTGCGGCCAGTGTGGGGGGCTGCAGGTCTGCTGGGACGGGGTTTGCTGCTCCCCGGACTGTGACGACTTTGACTGTGGTCCTGATGGTTGTGGGGGGAGTTGCGGCCATTGCGACGAGCCGACGGTCTGCCTCGACGGTCTCTGCTGCGAGGCCGACTGTGATGGCAAGGCGTGTGGCCCTGATGGATGCGGTGGCAACTGTGGTAGTTGTGGCCCAGCCGAGTTTTGTAATGAGGGTCTGTGCAGTGCCCCCGACCAGGACTATGACGGCGTACCTGATGTTGCCGACCTCTTCCCACAGGATCCGAACTTCCCTGGCGTAACAGCAGGCAGCACCGTTTACGCACATACTTCAGATACCCTCTATTCAATGGACGTCAAGCTCTACAAGTTGGACGAAGTCGGCCTCTTTAAGTGGCCCGATGACGGTGCTACGCACAAGATGACTGACATTGGCATCGACAGCTATGGTGTGCTCTACGGCACCAGTTTTGAGTATCTCTACACCTGTCATCCGCAGACCGTGGAGTGTCATCTGGTGGCCAAACTGCCTAGTGCTTTCAACGGTCTGACCATGGTCCCCGCCGGTCTCGTCGATCCCCATGCCGATGTCCTGGTGGGTATTAGCGAGGAGGGGGGCTGGTATCGTCTTGACGTCGAAGATGGTGAGTTGACCTCAACCAAGTTGGGTGGCTATGGCAACGGCTACGCCAGTGCCGGTGATGCCTATTCGATTACCGGCGTCGGCACGTTCGCTGCAGTCCACAAGGATGGAAGCGAGGACAACTTGCTGGTCTCCATCGACCCTGTGACCGGCCACGTCATCGAGGACATCGGCCCAATCACGGGCTACGACGGCATCTTTGGACTGGCGGGTTGGACTGATAAGGCCTTCGCCTTCGACAAGACCGGTGCAGTGCTGCTCATCAATACCAACACCGCCGAAGTCAAGCTCCTCCACGATACCGAAATTTCCTGGTGGGGAGCTGGCGTCAAGGCCAAGCTGGACTGAGTCTCCGCAACGGTGGCCGCCCCTTCACCTGCGAACACAATTCCATTCAGCCGCCCTGGGCAAGGTTGAATTCCTCAAGCTTCCCATGAGTTTCTGTCTGGCATAGGCAGAATAACGCGCGGTTCCTGGAGAATATTCTGCAGTTTCCCGACCGGAGAGGGTGTGCGGGCATCAGGGTTTCGAAAGTTCCACCATGGTTGGAGCCGTCACTTGTGCAGGTCCGGAAGGTTGGTGCTTGCCTCTTGCAGGCGAAGGGGCGCTTGGCACACTACTTGCTACTCTAATGGCTCGGCGAATGCGTTCTTGCACGAGGTCTTCCATGAATGAGAAGCGTGAAGATGCGGTAGAGACGACGGACCGGACCGAAGTGGCCAGTCCCCGGGTTTCGTTGGCCACCCGAGCCTGGTCGGTCATCGTCACTGCGTCCAGATGGCTCTGGCAACGCGCTTCCGTGGCGCTTGTCTTAGCGGCAATCATCGGGTCCTTCTTTCTTGGGATGCGATCCGGCGGCGAGGGTGCTGACGGACATGAAGGACATGGTCATGCGCAAGCTGCACAAGAGGAAGAGAAAGTGCAGACATACACTTGCGCCATGCACCCCCAGATCAGGCAGGATGGGCCGGGCATCTGCCCAATCTGCAACATGGAACTGGTTCCCGTGAAGGAATCCGGGAAGGACGTGGGCGAACGGGAGTTGGTGCTTTCGGAAGCGGCCCGCAAGCTTGCGGAGATCGAAACAACTCCGGCTGAACGCAAGGCGGTGGATGTGGAGATCCGCCTGGTGGGAAAAGTCGACTACGATGAGACCCGGGTCAAGACCATCGCCGCCTGGCTGGACGGTCGAATAGTGAAGCTGCACGCCGACTTCGCCGGCGTCCAAGTCGATGCCGGCGCGCCGCTGGTTGATCTCTATAGTCCTGAGTTGTACGTCGCCCAGAAGGAGCTGCTGCTCGCGTTGGATGCTGAATCTCAGCGGGCAGAACCTGAGGGAGAAGAAGCGGGCGAGCTTTCCATCCATGGGGCGATGCTGGTTGCAGCCCGGGAGAAACTGCGCCTCTGGGGCCTGTCCAGTGAGCAGATAGCAGAAGTTGAGCGCAGCGGCGAAGCTTCCGAGACCCTCACCATCCTGGCCCCGATTGGAGGCACCGTGGTCAAGAAGCAGGTGCGAGAGGGGATGTACGTAAAGGAAGGTATGCCCCTGCTCACTGTTGCTGACCTTTCTGTTGTCTGGGTCAAACTCGATGCCTACGAGTCAGACCTGGCCTGGCTGCGCATCGGGCACAAAGCCGCTCTTTCAACGGAAGCATACCCCGGGGTTCCGCTCGTGGGCATCATCCGATTCATTGACCCATTCGTCGATGCCACGACGCGCACTGTATCCATTCGAGTCGAGGTACCCAACCCCAATGGTATGCTGAAGCCGGAGATGTTCGTCCGGGCCAGGGTATCGGTTCCCATCGCGGAAGCTGACGGCAATTACCTGCCATCGACCCCCATCGCCTACACCTGTTCGATGCATCCGGAGGTCGGGAGAGATCTGCCGGGAAGCTGCCCGATTTGCGGCATGGACCTGATTGAGCGGGAAGGCGATGTCGTTTTGGATGAACCGGCTCAGCTGCTTCCCCTGGTAGTGCCCAGGACGGCTGTGATGTTGACCGGCAAGCGGGCAGTCATCTATGTCGCAGTACCCAACTCAGACAGTCCAAAATACGAGGGCCGGACAGTGGTCGTTGGGCCGCGTGCAGGCGAGTACTATGTAATCAAGTCCGGGCTTGAGGCAGGCGAGCGGGTTGTCGTGCAGGGGAACTTCAAGATCGATGCGGCCCTCCAGATCCTTGCTAAACCCAGCATGATGAGTATGCCGAGCGAGAACATCGAGGAGGCCATTCCGGCGGAATTCCGCGACTCTTTGGACCCGATCTACAAGGCCTACTTCATCGTCTGGCAGGGACTGAAGGACGACCAGGCCGACGAGGCGGCGAAGGGTTACGGACAGCTACATGAGGCCCTGGTGGGAGTCGAGTCGAGGCTCCTGAGTGCGGCCAGGCGCAAGGACTGGAAGACCATTGGTGACCAGTTGATGAAGCGGTCCATGGCGGCTATGAAGGAGTCAGAGATCGAGGAGCTACGAAAGCACTTTGAGGCGGTCTCCCAGTCCGCCCTGGCACTAGAGCGGATGTTCGGGCACGCCGGCCCGAAAGCGCACTACGAAATGTACTGCCCCATGGCCCTGGAAAACCGCGGCGCATCATGGATGCAGGAATCTGAGGAATTGCTCAATCCGTACTTCGGGGCCAGCATGCTTCGTTGCGGCGAAGTCAGAGAAACATTCACTTCCACCGGCCCGGGCCTGCCTGCCTTGAAGCCTGCAGGCGGGGGCGGGCACGTGCATAACAGTGCTGATACGAGTCAATAACAGGGGACCTGGATGCTCGATGGATTGATACGGTTTTCGTTGGAAAACAAGCTCGTCGTCTTCCTCGTCCTGGGCCTGGTCCTCGCCTGGGGACTACTGGTGGCTCCTTTCGAGTGGGACCTTGGCGAGTTGCCCAGGAATCCCGTCCCCGTCGATGCCATTCCCGATATTGGCGAAAACCAGCAGATCGTTTTCACCGACTGGGCCGGGCGCTCCCCCCAGGACGTCGAGGATCAGATCACCTACCCCATGACCGTCGCACTGCTGGGGATTCCCTCAGTCAAGACCATCCGCTCCTATTCCATGTTCGGCTTCTCCACAATCTACGTCATCTTCAACGAGGATGTCGAATTCTACTGGTCCAGGTCTCGGCTTCTGGAGAAGCTCAACAGCCTCCCGTCGGGAACCTTGCCGGAGGGCGTAACGGCGCGGCTGGGGCCCGATGCCACTGCCCTGGGCCAGGTCTTCTTGTACACCCTGGAGGGGCGCGACCCGGAGGGGAATCCCGCGGCAGGGTGGGGTCTTGACGAGTTGCGGTCAATTCAGGACTGGACGGTTCGCTACGCGCTACAGTCGGCCGAGGGCGTCGCCGAGGTTGCCTCCATCGGCGGTTTTGTGAAGGAATATCAGGTAGATGCGGACCCCGACCTCTTGCGTCACTACGGCGTCACTCTGGGTCAGTTGGTAATGGCTGTGAAGATGTCCAATCTGGACATCGGTGCCGGCACCATCGAGGTCAACAAGACCGAGCAGGTCATTAGAGCGGTCGGATTCATCAAGGATATCTCGGACCTGGAGCAGGCGGTGGTGGCGGTCCGCAATAACGTCCCGGTCCTCGTTGAACATGTGGCGAACGTCACCTTGGGGCCCGCCACGCGGCGAGGTGCCCTCGACAAGGAGGGGGCCGAAGCCGTCGGGGGCGTGGTGGTGGTCAGATACGGTGAAAACCCGTTGGCCACAATCAATAACGTCAAAGGGAAGATAAAGGAGATCGCCAACTCTCTGCCCAGCAAGGAGCTTGCCGACGGGACGCTCTCCAAAGTCACGATTGTGCCGTTCTACGACCGGACTGGATTGATTTACGAAACACTTGAGACCCTGGAAACTGCGCTGACCGAGGAAATCCTGGTGACCGTCATCGTGGTCATTGTGATGGTCATGGACTTCGTCAGTGCGCTGTTGGTCTCGATGCTGCTGCCGATTGCGGTGCTGATGACCTTCATCGCCATGAAAGTCTTCGGAGTCGATGCCAACATTGTTGCGCTCTCCGGGATCGCGATTGCCATCGGGACCATGGTGGACATGGCGATAGTCCTCTCCGAGAACATGCTCAAACATCTGGCTGAGGCACCGCCCGACAAGAAGCGCCTCGAAGTCATCTTCGAGGCAGCCTCCGAAGTCGGTTCAGCGGTCCTCACTTCGGTCATGACCACCGTCGTCAGCTTCCTGCCCGTCTTCACGCTGGTGGCTGCGGAAGGGAAGCTCTTCAGCCCTCTTGCCTACACCAAAACTTTCGCCTTGATTTCCGCACTGATCGTTGCGCTTCTGCTCATTCCTCCCCTGGCTCACATGATGCTGGGGACTCGGGTTCGAAATCGGCGACTTGGCCAGCTGGTGAATGGCATGCTCATCGCCCTCGGTCTTGGCATGGGCATCTTTTGGGGTTGGTGGTGGGCGGCCGCGGCCTTGATCGTGTGGGGCATCTATCGAGTGGTGAAGCCGTTTCTTCCCCGTTGGGCACCGAAGGGGGCCTCCATTTTCGTCAACTGGGCGGCGGTGATACTTGTCACGGTGGTCCTTGCCACCCACTGGATGCCCTTGGGGCACAAGGATGGCGTCATCGCCAACACGCTCTTCGTCGGGGCAATTATTGGCAGCCTCCTCTTCATCTTCTACCTGTTCCAGCTTGCCTATCCCTTCATTCTGGGCTGGGCCCTTCGTCACAAGTTCACCTTTCTCAGTATTCCGGTGATGTTTGTGGTGCTGGCGGTGACCATCTGGTTTGGTTTTACCAACACATTTGCGTTCATCCCGGGGGTCAAACCCGAAGTGAAAGCAGGTGAGAAGATGCCCGAGCGGGCCCCTGTCGTGGAGCAGTTGTCCGAGGCCTTTCCCAAACTCGAAAAGGAGTTCATGCCCGCCCTCGATGAGGGTTCCTTTTTACTGATGCCAACGACCATGCCGCACGCCTCCATCGGGGAAGCCCTAGACATACTCTCCAAGCAGGACATGGCCATTCGGGGTATTCCCGAGGTTGAGTCAGTTGTCGGGAAGATCGGCCGCGCCGACAGTCCGCTGGACCCGGCGCCGATCTCCATGGTCGAGACGGTCATCAACTACAAAGCCGAGTACCTGATCGACGAGGAGGGGAATCGCATCCGGCAGTGGCGGGACCACATTCACTCTCCCAATGACATCTGGGATGAGATCCAGGCGGCCGCCGAGATTCCCGGGTCTACCATGGCCCCGAAACTGCAGCCCATTGCTGCCCGCATCGTGATGCTCCAGTCGGGGATGCGGGCCCCCATGGGGGTCAAGGTTAAAGGCGACTCGCTCGAGCGGATTGAGCGGGTCGGATTACGCATCGAAACGTTCCTCAAAGAGGTTGAAGGGGTCAAGGGAGGGGCCGTAAACGCAGACCGAATCGTGGGGAAACCATATCTGGAGATTGAGCCCAATGTTGAGGAGATAGCGCGGTATGGGCTGAGCAAGATAAGCGTGATGGAGGTTATTCAGACGGGCATCGGCGGAATGGCCATCACCGGTACGGTCGAGGGACGGGAGCGTTACCCGGTGCGGGTCCGGTACGGCCGCGAACTCCGGGATTCGCTGGAGGCCCTGGGGCGAGTGCTGATCGCTGCCCCGGACGGCACGCAGGTGCCGTTGGAGCAGCTCTCCACCATTCGCTATGTGCGCGGTCCCCAGGTTATCAAGAGCGAGGATACCTTCCTGGTGGGCTACATTACCTTCGATAAGCTGGATGGATTTGGCGAAATCGACGTTGTCGAAAACGCCAAGGGCTATCTGGGGCGTCAGGAAGAGGTCTATCGTGGAGCCTTGGCTCACGCTCGGGCGGAGGCGGAAAAGGAGGGGAGGGTGCTCAGCAAGGCCGACCTCGAGTCCTTGCCCGGACTCAACGTCGAAGGCACATCCTACGTCTTCGCCGGCAACTACGAGAACCAGTTGCGGTCGGAGAAGACTCTCCTGGTTGTCCTGCCGCTGGCGCTGGTGCTGATCTTTATCATCCTTTACCTGCAGTTCCGGTCGGTGGCAACGACCCTGATGGTCTTTTCGGGCATTCTTGTGGCGACCTCGGGCGGCTTCATGTTGCTTTGGCTTTACGGCCAGGGTTGGTTCCTTGATGCCACCGTCTTTGGCACCAATTTGCGCGAGCTTTTCCAGGTCAGACCCATCAGTCTCAGCGTTGCGGTCTGGGTAGGATTCATCGCGCTCTTCGGAATCGCCACCGATGATGGAGTCGTCATCGCGACCTATCTGAAGCAGACCTTTGAGAAGCGCCCGACCGATAGTATCGAGGGGGTGCGCAAGGCAACTGTGGAAGCTGGCGCTCGACGAGTCCGGCCTTGCCTGATGACCACTGCCACCACCCTCCTGGCACTGCTCCCGGTCCTCACTTCCACGGGCCGCGGTTCTGACATCATGATGCCCATGGCATTGCCCGCTTTTGGCGGGATGGCCCTGGAGCTACTGACGATGTTCGTGGTTCCAGTACTCTACGCACTGGTGGAGGAGAGCAAGGTCAAGGCGAGGGCTCTGGCTGCTCGGTTGGCGGGGCCAAGTGAGGAGGAAGTCCATGCGTAGCCGACACCTCTTACTGATTTTCCTGCTGCTGACGGCGCGGACTGCGTGGGCACAAGTGGCGGCGCCGGTTACCGAGAAGACGGCCGGGCCAGAAGCCCCTGACGTCTCCTTGCAGCAACTCCTCGAAGAGGCCGCGCTCAACAACTCCACTATCAAGGAAAGTCGGGCACAGTTGGAAGGAGCGTATGCCCGGACTGGACATGTCGGCGCATTGCCCAATCCCCAGGCAAGTGCGACTCTGTTCCTCCTGCCCATTGAGACCCGGGTTGGACCACAACGGGTTGCCATCGGCCTCTCCCAGGGATTCCCCTTCCCTGGCAAGCTGTCGAAGCAAGAAGAGATCGCGACCCACCAGGCCGAAGCCCGCAGCGCGCTGGTCAAGGCCCGCATCCGAGACGTCATGACCGGGGTGAGGCTGGCCTACTATGAACTGCACTACTTGAGCAGGGCAGTGGAGATTGTCCGGGCGAATCAGAAGATCGCACGCACCATCGTGGAGCACGGTAGTGGAGCATTCGGACGTGGTGAGATTCCCTACTATGACCTCAACCGCGCCCGCGCCGAGTTGGCACGGCTGGCCTATGATGAAGCGACGCTACAGGACCTCATGGGCGCGCAGTGGCAGACGATCAATGCCCTGGTGGAGCGTGACGATGTCCCGCTGGGGAGACTGCCGGGACTGCCGGCCTTCTCCTTGGAGACGCCCCTCGCCGAGCTTGAGGGGTTGGCCAATGAGAATCGCCCGGAGATAGAGGCCGCGCTGCGCATGGCCGATGGGGCCAAGGCCGGTGCCGAATTTGCCGAAAAGAGCTATTGGCCGGACTTCAAGGTGGGGCTCACCTGGCTGGTCGTCGAGGAGCAGGGGCCGGCGACGGACGCTGGACAGGATGCTCTGGGGGTCACCGTGGGCTTTGAATTACCTATCTGGCGCGGCGCCATCGGTGCACAGGTCGATGAGGCTCGGGCCAACGAACGGGCCACCGAGCACCGGGTACAGGTAGAGCGGACGGGTATCCGGTCGCTTCTGGCCGACCGGGTCTACGACTTCGTCAATGCCCGCCGCCTCCTCCAACTCTACGATGGGAATCTGTTGCCGCAGGCCGCGGCGGCGCTGGACAGCGCAGAGGAGCAGAGTCGGTCCTCTGGTAATCTGGGGATGCTGTTGGAACGCCGGGCGATTTGGTTCCAGTTCAATCTCGCCCGCGAACGGGCGCTGGTGGACACGTACAAGTCGCTGGCTCGCATCGAGCAGGTCGTGGGAGTGCCACTTGAGGTCAGAGTCGGTGGCAGCCCCGCCGGGCCGGCCGGCGATATCGTCGCACCTCCCGCCTCGCAGGAACAAGTCGGGGCCGAAACGCCACCGGGAGATGTCTCTTCGCCGGACGAGTTGAAGACCAAACCGGAAGGTCCCGGGCATGTCGCCCACGGGGAGAGCTGGCGAGAAGCACAGGCTCTGGCCAAGCGATTTGGGCGCACTGAGGCGCTCAAGAAGCAGGTCACCGGGGACCTCCTTGTCGCTACCGTGCTGCGACGTAACTCCGGCATCAAGGAGGCTGACGAAGCGCTGAAGGCAACCTATCGCCGATTCCCGCAGGTGGCCTACCTCGACAATCTGGTGGCGCAATATGCCGATATTTCTACCGGACTTCGACCCGCGCAGGGGGGCATGGCTCCAGCGCCCATGAATCGCGAAACTTACGCTGGCCCGGGGACGCTGGCCATCAAGAGCAGTATCGCCGCACTCGAAGTGCGTCAAGCGGCAGTGAGAACCGGGCTCGTCAGACGCAAGGCGGTTACGCAGGCGCGAGTGGCCCTGGCGGACTACCGCTACGCTGCTGCAGCCAGGGTCATCATCAAGGAACTCCTCGACCTGACTGGTCAGCTCCGCGCAGTTGCCGCCAAGAGAGTCGGCGCGGGCAGTGCCAAACTCACCGATGTGCTGCAGGCGGAGATGCTCGTTGATGAGCTTGACACTCGCCTCAAAAACCTGGGTGATCTGTCGCTGCGGGCAGCGGCGCGCATGGCGACGCTGGCCGACCTGCCCGCCGATTTCTCTTTTGGAGAGGCGTCAGGAACGGTAAGCACTTCTCTGCCGAAACTCGACGAAGTTCAGCGTCACGCCGAGGCGCGGCATGAGCTGCGCCTGCTTGACTTGAAGATTGAACGACTTCACCAGACCATCTCGCTGGTGCAGGCTCGTTCCTATCCCGAGCTATCGACCGGCCAGAGCGAATTGCGGCAGCCCCTCGCCAAGGATGGCAAGATGGCCTTCCCGAGCGGTCCGACGGTCAAGGAGGATATCTACACTGGGGGCCGGCAGGCGTACATCGACGAGTTGCTCGAACGCCTGGCTGCGCTCAAGAGTGAGCGAGAGGAGCTGGCTCGGACAGTAGAGAACGCAGTGGTCCAAGCGCATACGGAACTCAAGGTGGCTCGACGCAATCTGAAGCTGCATGCTGAAGGCTTGTCCGTCAAAGCTCGGCAGGTGTTGGACCTGACGTTCTCTTCCTACCAACAGGGCAGAGCCAATTTCGTGGATTTGCTGGTTGCCGAGCAGAACTACATCTATCACAAACTAGCGGCCCTCGAAGCGGCGCGCGATGCTGAAAAGGCGTTTGCCCGGTTGCAGGATGCCGCGGTCTGGAAGTAGCGGTGGTGGACGGGGTGGACGGTGGACTTGGTGGACGGTGGACTTGGTGGACGGTGGACA